>JBKJQD010000287.1:0-5709 GCA_046594125.1 Aestuariivirga sp. | reverse complement strand
TTCACCAACGGCAAGCCATCCGGCGCGCCGGTGGATGTTCTCACCGGCTTCACCAGCGGCGATGAGGCCATGGGCCGCCCCGTCGGCGTGGCCATCGACGGCACCGGCGCGCTGTTGGTGGCAGACGATGTGGGCGACAAAATCTGGCGGGTGATCGCCGGCCGCAAACAAACCCAGTCCTCAAGTGGTGACTGATAAGCCGGCAGGGAGCGCCTGACCCCAGCGATCGGGAACCAAACTCCATGGGCCGCGTTTCATTGCGGCGGTGAGCAATGCTGCCATGACATGATGGAGGTTCAATTATGACCCTTGCAAAATTTTCCCTCGCGCTTACGGGCTTGGCATCGGCGTTGCTTTTAGCAGGTCCCGCAGCCCAAGCGGAGATGATGACTTTCACGGCAGTGTTGAACGGATCGTCAGAAGTGCCGTCCACTGGCAGCGCCGCCACCGGCAGCGCCGAAGTGTTGGTTGATACCGACGCCAAGAAAGTTACGTGGCCGGTCAAGTCCGACACACTGAGCGGTGATCCCACAGCCGCGCACATTCATGGCCCTGCAAGCGCCTCGCAGAAGGCCCCGCCGGTGATCGACATGTCTACGGCCATCATGCAGGGCTCCGCTGACATCACAGAATCCCAAATCTCCGACCTCAAGGCTGGCAAATACTACGTCAACGTCCATACGGCGATGTTCCCTGACGGAGAAATCCGTGGTCAGCTCGCCGCAATGAAATAGCGGCGCCTTATAAGCGAAATAGATCAAGATCCGGGTCCGTCATGCCATTGATGGTCCGCGACACGAGTTCAGCCGCGAGCATGCTGAAAGTGATACCGTTGCCGCCGAAGCCCAAAACCGCATAGGTCCGGCGGTGGCGGCGGGCGATGCCAATCGCCGGCATGCCGGTCTCACTGGCGCCAAAATTTCCGGTCCAAGAAAAGTCAGCGGTGAAGTCCACGTCCGGGAAAATCTTGGGCCCGAGTTTCGCGATGCGCGCGATCTTTGCCTCCAGCAGCGCGTCGCGTTTTTTCTCGTCCGAAAAATCCTCATCGCCCCCGCCGGCGATCACGCGGCCGTCAAGCGTCGTGCGCATGTAGAGGTAGGGATCAGAAGCTTCCCACACCAGGTGCCGCCCCGGCCACAATTTTCGCGGCTGCGGTTTTGTCGCGAGCGCCCATGTTGAAATGATCCGATATCCCTTTGGCCTCGCGAAGGCGGGCATTTCATAGCCGGTGCAGAATACCGCGTGCAGTGCGGACAGACGCCGCCCGTCCGCCGAAGTCAGGTTGACCCTGTTTGCGCTTTCGCCCAGGCCGGCAACTTCGAAGGGGCTCATCATTTGGCCACCTTTCTTCAGGAACTGCCGCCATAGCCCAGCCACCAGTTTCACCGGGTCTGCTTCCGCGTTGCCGCGCGAAATGATGGCGGCGGACCTTCGGATTCCGGTCAAGTCCAACAGCTCTTTGCGGCCCAACAGTTCAGAGCGCAGCCCAATGCGCTTTCTGGCCTCGGTCTCCTTGGCGAGCTTGCCGGCATCGAGCACGTCGCCCGACAGATACAGCGACGAGCGTTCGGTGAAATCGCAGTCGATTGCGAGATCACGGATTCGCCCGGCGAGGGCCTGAACGGTCGAGGCAGACCGGAGCCACGTCCGCATGGCGTTGTTTTTGCCAATCTTGCGCGACAAGATGGTGAGGGGGGTATCGAGCTCAAACTGGAGAAGGGCGGTGCTGGCCGGCGTCGATCCCGTCATTGGCTTGCGGCGGTCGACAGCGAGAACGCGCAGGCCGGAATTCAGCAAAGCGTCGGCAACCAGCGCGCCGGAGATGCCAGTTCCCACGACAATCACGTCCAAGCCATCGGCCTTGACGGCCTCCGGCCGATTGAGCTTGGGTGTTCCGTGGGCTTGCCAAATGGAAGTTCCGGCCTTGAGCTTCCGCTTTTGCGTCAGCATGGATACACGCCAATTCGTGTGACGTTTGGGGCCGCGAAAATCGCGTGCCGGGCGGCGTTCATCATTTCTGTCCAATCAAAAATGCGCATACAAAGTTTCAATCACGTATCGGAACAAACTCCAGGAATTGGGTTTCGTTCCATCCCGGACTAGGCCGCCCTCCGCGCCAGCCACTTTTGCGAGGGGAACTTATCGACCCCCATCCCGTTAATCACTCCAGCCAGGCAATTGCGCCTGTTCTTCAATGAAAAGAGACATCACCATGAGAACTCACGATTCAGGCGGGCCGGCAACGCGCTCGCGCAGGACGGTTCTGAAGTGGAGCGGCGGCGCTGTCGCCATGCTTGCGGTCTCAGGCGGCTTCCTGCCGAATTTCGGCATCACACCAGCGCTCGCCGCCGATCTCGGTTCGGGCGACATTGGCATCTTGAATTATGCCTACGCGCTCGAGCAGCTGGAAGCGGCCTTCTACACCAAGGCCATTGAGAGCCCCTACGGCGGCATGACGGACGCAGAAAAGCAGGTACTCACCGACATCCGCGACCACGAAGTCGAACACCGCGAATTCCTCAAGAAGGCGCTTGCCGACAAGGCTATTCCCGGGCTGGATGTCGATTTCTCCAAGATCGATTTCACCAGCCGCGAGAGCGTTCTGACGACGGCCAAGACCTTCGAGGACCTCGGGGTCTCCGCCTACAACGGCGCTGGCAAGCTGATAAAGAACCCCGACTATCTGCTCGCGGCCGGCAAGATCGTCTCGGTCGAAGCGCGCCATGCGGCGACACTACGCGACCTGCTGCAGCCCGGAAGCACCGCCTTTGCAGGGAGTGATGTGGTGGACAAGAACGGCCTCGACGTGGCGAGGGCGCCCGCCGCCGTGCTCAAGGCTGCAGGACCGTTCATCAAGACCGAAGTAACAGCCAACCAAATCGTGGGAATGAACTGATGACCAACATCCAGACGATCCTCACCCAGTTGGACCCGGACGTGGTGTCCCGCTTGACAACTAACCGGCGCGGGCTTTTTGCGCGCTCGGCCATGTCACTCGGTGCCCTCGCGTCGGTGCCATTGGTCCTTGCGGCGGCTTCCAGGGAAGTCTTTGCCGCAGGGTTGCCGCAGCAGATTGTCGATACCCTTAACTTCGCGCTGACACTGGAGCACATCGAAGACGCGTTCTACCGTTCGGCGTTGGAGAAGGACTTCATCCCGAAAGAGCACAGGGAGGTGTTCAACCACATCGGACTGCACGAGGCGGAGCATGTCAAGTTCCTGTCCGGCGCGCTTGGGGCGGACGCCGTCAAGAGGCCGGAAGCGGATTTCACGGCGGGCGGAAAATATGCCGACGTGTTCTCCAATTTCGAAACCTTTCTGACCCTGTCGCAGACCTTCGAAGACCTCGGCGTGGCCGCCTACAAAGGCCAGGCTGGCAATCTGATGGCGAACGGCGACATCCTCACTGCTGCTCTGCAAATCCATTCCGTGGAAGCTCGCCATGCGGCGATCGTCCGGCGGATCGGCGGCAAAAAAGCCTGGGACGGTGCCTTTGACGAGCCGAAGTCGAAGGAAGACGTTTTGGCCGCAGCCAAGCCGTTCCTGAAGGCCTGAGACCCATGCCTTGATTGCCCCGCCGCCATCAACTGGCGGCGGGTTCCTGTCCCGCCCTGTTGTCCAAGGAGTTGACCCGTCATGTCCCATGTCAAGACCCGCGATGGAACCGAGCTGTATGTGAAGGACTGGGGAACGGGCCGCCCCGTCATCCTCATGCATGGCTGGCCGCTTTCCGCCGATAGCTGGGATGACCAGGCGGTGGCCATTGCGGATGGCGGCATGCGTGCCATCGCTTATGACCGGCGCGGCTTTGGCCGCTCCAGCCAGCCTTGGTCTGGCTATGACTATGACACACTGGCCGACGATCTCGCCGATGTCATGAAGGCCTGCGACGCCAAAGATGCGGCGATTGTCGGCTTCTCAATGGGCGGCGGCGAAGTGGCCCGCTACCTGTCGCGCCACAAGGGCGCAGGCGTGAAACAGGCGGCGCTGATCTCGTCCGTCGTGCCCTATATGCTCAAGACCGCCAACAATCCACACGGAACGCCGCAGGCGGCGTTTGACACCATGGCCAAGGCCATGAAGGCCGATCGCGCGAAGTTCTTTGCCGGGTTCTTCAAGGATTTTTACGGCGTGGCCGAAGGGCACAAGGCCGTCAGCGACGAAGTCTTGCGCTGGTCTGAAAACCTTTCGATGTTGGCGGGGTTGAAACCCACTCTGGCCTGCGCGGGCGCCTTTTCATCGACTGATTTCAGGCCCGATCTCGCGGCCTTCCGAGTGCCCACCTTGATAATCCACGGCACTGCCGACAAAACCGTTCCGATCGACGCTTCAGGCCGCGCCGCCGCCGCTGGCATCAAGCAATCGATGCTCGTTGAATATGACGGCGCGCCCCACGGCCTGTTCGCGACGCACAAAGACCGCTTCACGAAAGACCTGCTCAAATTCCTGCGCGAGTAGTTTGCGATGCTCTGCAATTCCGCATCGATATGGCCGATCATTTGGCCATGCATAGTCAAGAAATTGCAATCCGGCATTGCTGCAGCTTTAGGGACCGGCCGAGTGCGGGGTCGGGGAAGATTCGTATGGTTGGCCGACTTATGATTGGCACGGCTCGACTTCTTGCGATTGGTAGATCGCCCGATGAAGAATGACGAAGTCCTAGAAGAAATGCGGGTCAACCTATCCCGATGGGCTCTGGCGCCCACAGTTCGTTTCTCTCTCCGCCTTGAACCGCTTCTCGTCTAGTCAAAGTGGCGGAATGTCCTTTGTTTCAGCGTGGCTCTAGATAGTTGTGGAACACCTAAGTTATTGAAATATCTGCCTTGTCATAGAAATCATCCGCAGCGTGTTCCGTGAAAGCCCCGTGCGTCTTGCAATCGCCCGTATCGAAAGATGGTCCCGCAACACCCAGCGTCGGATCACGCTTAAAAATGCCATGTCAATCACTCCTAATATCCCTGCTGATGTCAAAAAGGGGGAGGTTCAAAAAGGGGTCACTTCTCAACAGAAATTACCGGTATATGCGGCTCAGCTCTCAGTGCAATTCAACAATGGGGTGAACAATTCGCACCGACACCTACTCAGCACACCAGCGGTGCCTGTGGCCCGAAAATATGACAGCACCCGTGCTATGTTGCGCCGCAACAAAATCGGTCTGAAAAGAAAGTGAACTCCTTCGTGGTGTGGTCTAGACTCAATGAGCCCGTCCGGCTCAAACTACAGCACTATGACAAGACAGCCCCGATCCGCATGGAGTCTGTCCGCGCAAAGCCGGAGAGGCTTTCTCGCAAGCCTTTCGCTTGCTGGTATTTTTGGTGCCACGAACACGCGGACTACAAGGGGTTCCGGCGTCCTTAAATTTGGACTTACGCCCGTCTTCCTCACCAACGATCTCGAACTCCTGACCAAGCTCGAAGCCTATCTTTCACGCAAGACCGGACGCGCGGTTCAACTGGTGCAGCGGCGAACTTACGAGGAGATCACCACACTTCTTCTCTCCGGGGAAATGACGGCGGCCTGGACCTGCGGCTACCCGCTGGTGCAACATGCCGACCAACTTGCGCTCGTGGCGGTTCCCGTCTGGAACGGCAAGCCGCTGTATCGGTCTTACATAGTCGTGCCACCGGACCGCATTGCCGCGACGATCGACGACTTGCGCGGCGATCTCCATGCGTTTTCCGATCCAAACAGCAATTCTGGCTTTCTCGT
>JBKJQD010000203.1:0-3695 GCA_046594125.1 Aestuariivirga sp. | reverse complement strand
TCTCGATGGCTATGAAGCGGCCCGCCAAGCCAATGGCCCGCGCGACTCGCGCCACCGCATCGAGCATATCGAATTGATTGATCCAGCCGACCTGCCCCGCCTCAAGGAGCTGGGTGTCGTGGCTTCGCTGCAGCCCATTGCCGGTGTGGGCGTTCCGGGCAATCCCCATGAGCCGATCTTGAGCCGGGTTGGTGACAAGTTACCCTATGCCTATGCGTGGCAAATGATCCGCGATACCGGTGCTGCTGTTGCGTTCTCCTCCGATTGGCCGGTATCGCCGCTCGATCCCTTCCTCGGCATGCAGGCGGCGCTGACCGCCAAGCCGCTGCGCCGCGATTGCAAGCCCCAGGCGCAAGGCCTGATGGACACGCTGCACAGCTTCACGGCGGCAGGCGCCCACATGGAATTCATGGAAGACCGCAAGGGCATGCTGAAAGAAGGCTATCTCGCCGACGTGGTGGTGCTCGACACCGACATCGAACGCACCCCGCCCGCAGCCATCGGCGCCATCAAGCCAGTGGCGACGATCTGCGATGGCCGGGTGACGTTCGAGAGGTAAAAAAGGAGCGGAGGCCGTCCCGCGCTCCGCTCCCGCATGACCATGGCGGCTAACCATGATCTTCCGCCCCGCATGGCAGCATGGCCACTGTAACCTTCCTGGAAAACTTGTCAAAGGCCGTCATGAAAACTGCTCTTGTGTTCCTTGAATGTTCCGTTAGACAGAGACAATGGCCAAGCTTTCCCAATTTGTCTGCCAATCCTGCGGGACGGTGACGTCGAAGTGGTCCGGGCGCTGCGACAACTGCGGCGCCTGGAACTCGATCGCCGAGGAAACAACAAGCGCTCCCGTTTCCGGAGCCAAGGGCGCGGCGCTGCCCAAGGGCAGGCCGTTGCGGCTGGTGGGCTTGCGCGGCGAAAGCCCGGCGCCGCCGCGCATCATCACCGGCATCCGCGAGTTGGACCGGGTGGCGGGTGGCGGCTTCGTGCCGGGTTCGGGCGTGCTGATCGGCGGCGACCCCGGCATCGGCAAGTCGACGCTATTGCTGCAGGCGCTGGCCGCTCTGGCGCGGAAAGGCGAGCGCGTTGTCTATGTCTCGGGCGAGGAAGCCATCGCCCAGGTCCGCTTGCGCGCCCAGCGCCTCGGCCTCGATGATTCGAACGTGCTGCTGGCCACCGAAACCAATGTCTCCGACATTCTGGCAACGCTGAGCGAAGGCGCCATCCCCTCGGTGGCGGTGATCGATTCGATCCAGACCCTGTGGTCGCCGGTCATCGAGGCGGCTCCCGGCACTGTCTCGCAACTGAAGGCGGGCTGCGAGGCGCTGATCCGCTTTGCCAAGCAGAAGGGCACCGCCATGCTGCTGGTGGGCCACGTCACCAAGGACGGCCAGATCGCCGGACCCAAGGTGGTCGAGCATATGGTTGATGCGGTGCTTTATTTCGAAGGCGACCGCGGCCACCAGTTCCGCATCCTGCGCGCCGTCAAGAACCGCTTTGGACCTACCGACGAGATCGGTGTCTTCGAAATGTCGGACGGCGGGCTGGCTGAAGTGACCAACCCGTCGCGCCTGTTCATGGGGTCGAACGAGCGTCCGACGCCGGGCACGGCGGTCTTCGCAGGCATGGAAGGCACCAGGCCGCTGTTGATCGAAGTGCAGGCGCTGGTCGCGCCCTCGCCTTTGGGAACGCCGCGCCGCACCACGGTGGGCTGGGACTCGAACCGCCTCGCCATGATTCTCGCGGTACTGGAAGCGAGAGCCGGAATCGCCATCGGCCCCAATGATGTCTATCTCAATGTGGCGGGTGGCTTGCGGGTGAAAGAGCCAGCTGCCGACCTGGCGGTGGCCGCCGCACTTCTGTCCTCGCTCACCGGCACGGTGATTCCCCCCGGCACGGCGGTGTTTGGCGAAATCGCCCTGTCCGGCGCCATCAGGCCCGTCGGCCAGACCGAGGCCCGCCTCAAGGAAGCCCAGAAGCTGGGGCTAAAGGAAGCAGTGATCGCCGCCGCCGCCGAACAGCCGGGCTTGAAAGGCCTGAAGATCAAGCCGATGGAGACGATCATGGACCTTGTCGCATGGTCCGCCGCTCAAGACCGGGGACAACGGAGAATCGCCTAGAACCGGACGCAAAAGCTTTCTATAAGGAGGGCTTGAGCCGCATGGCGCCCCGCCGACAGGATTTCGCATGCCCTTCACGCTACTCGACTTCATTCTCCTCGGAATCATGCTGCTCTCCGGGCTGCTGGCGCTGATGCGCGGCTTCACCCGTGAAGTGCTCTCCCTCATCGCCTGGGGTGTGGCCGCCGTTGCCGCCTACTTCGCGATCAAGCAGGACAAGCTCGTCGCCTTGGCCATGGCCAATGTGCCCTATCTCGACAAGGACGTTCTGGCCAAGATCGCCGTGGGCGGCGCCACCTTCGTCGTGGTGCTGATCATCGTGTCGATCATCAGCGTGAAGATCTCCGATTACGTGGTCGATTCGTCGGCTGGCGCTTTCGACCGCACCCTGGGCTTCTTCTTCGGCGTGGCCCGCGGCTTCGTCTTCGTCGCCATCGCCTATCTTTTCTATGGCTGGCTGCTGCCCTTCGACAAGCAGGAGCCGTGGGTACGCAGTGCCTTTTCGCTGCCGATGATCAAGACCACCGGTGAAGCGCTGCTGGCGCTCATGCCGCCGGAAATCGCCGACACGCTGTCCAACACAGCACTCCTCAAGAATCAGGAAAGCGGCGACGGCACAGGCAAAGACGGCCAGCCGGATACCGGCTACAAGACCAACGAAACCCAGGGCCTCGACAATCTCATCGAAGGCACCGGCGGCACCCAGAAACCCACCTTCGGGCAGAGCACGGGCCAATGATCAACGGATATGATCTCGACCTCGAAGCCGACCGGCTGCACGAGGAGTGCGGCGTTTTCGGCATCTACGGCCATGACGACGCCGCCGCCCTGACGGCCTTGGGCCTCCATGCCCTGCAACACCGTGGGCAGGAAGCGGCAGGGATCGTCTCCTTCGACGGCGCCCGGTTTCAGACCGAGCGGCGCCTGGGCCTGGTCGGCGACCACTTCACCAATGACAAGGTGATCGACCGCCTGAAGGGCCGCGCCGCGCTCGGCCATGTGCGCTATTCGACCACCGGCGAAACCATCCTGCGCAATGTCCAGCCGCTGTTTGCCGAGTTGGCGGTGGGCGGCTTTGCGGTGGCTCACAACGGCAACATCACCAATGGCATCACGCTCCGCCGGCAACTCATTGCGCAAGGCGCCATCTGCCAGTCGACCTCCGACACCGAAGCCATCCTGCATCTCGTGGCGCGTTCGCAGAAGGGCCGCATCGTCGACCGCTTCATCGACGGATTGCGGTCGCTGGAAGGTGCCTATGCCCTGGTGGCGCTGACCAACAAGAAACTGATCGGCGCCCGCGATCCCCTCGGCATCCGCCCGCTGATCTTGGGCGAACTGAATGGTGCCTATATCCTCTGTTCCGAAACCTGTGCGCTCGACATCATCGGCGCCCGCTTCGTGCGTGAAGTCGAGAACGGCGAAGTGGTGGTGATCTCGGATGAAGGCGTTGAGTCGTTGCGCCCCTTCCCCAAGCAGCAGGCGCGGCCGTGCATTTTCGAATACGTCTATTTCTCAAGGCCCGATTCCATGCTCGGCGGCCGGCCCATGGCTTTCCGTACTTCGTAGATGGAGCGG
>JBKJQD010000246.1:0-8262 GCA_046594125.1 Aestuariivirga sp. | reverse complement strand
TGGCGGCCCGGCTCAATCTGCCGGAAGACAAGTTCCAGGTGGTTTTCCAGTCGCGTTTCGGCAAGGCGGAATGGCTCAAGCCCTACGCGCAGCAAACCGTCGAGGGGCTTCCGGCGCGCGGTATCAAGAACCTGGTGATGATCATGCCGGGGTTCTCCGCCGATTGCGTCGAAACGCTCGAAGAAGTGGCGATCGGCCTGAAGGAGACGTTCCTGGAGCGTGGCGGGGTCAATTTTTCGGCGGTGCCCTGCCTCAACGACCAGCCACTGTCGATCGCCATGCTGGAAACCCTCATCCGGCGCGAGCTCTCGGGCTGGGTGTGAATGCCCTTGCGGTGCAGGCGGCGAGTGGCCATTCTCGGATTCATTCTCACGGCGGAGAAAACTCATGTTTGAAGGTTTCGGTATTTTCGTCCTGGTCATCGTCGCGGTGGTTCTCTTCTACCTCCTGCGCGCCATCCGCATGGTGCCGCAGGGCCATGCCTACACGGTCGAGCGTTTCGGCAAATATGTGCGAACCCTGCAGCCGGGCCTGGGGCTCATCATTCCCTTCATCGACAAGATCGGCGCCAAGCAGAACATGATGGAGCGGGTGATCCCGGTGCCCTCGCAGGAGGTGATCACCCGCGACAACGCCATGGTCACGGTCGATGGCATCGCCTTCTACCAGGTGCTCGACGCGGCCCGCGCCAACTACGAGATCAGGGATTTGCAGAACGCCATCATCAACATGACGATGACCAATATCCGTACCGTTATGGGTTCGATGGAGCTCGACAGCCTGCTGTCGCAGCGCGACGAGATCAATCACCGCCTCCTGGGCGTGGTTGATCAGGCCACACATCCGTGGGGCGTCAAGATGACCCGCATCGAGATCAAGGACATCAATCCGCCGCGCGATCTTGTCGACTCGATGGGCCGCCAGATGAAAGCCGAGCGCGAAAAACGCGCCTCGATTCTCGAGGCTGAAGGCATGCGCCAGGCCGCCATCCTCAAGGCGGAAGGCGAGAAGCAGTCGGTGGTTCTGCAGGCCGAAGGCCGCCGCGAAGCCGCCTTCAAGGACGCCGAGGCCCGCGAACGATCCGCCGAGGCCGAAGCCAAGGCTACCGAACTGGTGAGCAACGCCATTACCAATGGCAATGTGCAGGCGATCAACTATTTCGTCGCCAACAACTACGTCAAGGCGCTTGAGGCACTGGCCCAGTCGCCCAACCAGAAAATTCTCATGCTGCCGATCGACGCCACCTCGATCATCGGTTCGATCGGCGGTATTGCGGAGATCGCCCGCGAGGCGTTCGGCGGTGGCGGTTCCTCGCAGCCCCAGCAGCGGAGATCGCCAGTGCCGGGCATCACGCCGAGGAGCTGAGAACGGTCATGGATGAATTTGTGCCAGTGCTTGGCCAATGGACCTGGCTGGTCGTGGCCGGAGTCCTGCTGTTCCTCGAACTCATGGCGCCCGGCGTGTTTTTCATCTGGCTGGCCATGGCCGCGGCGGTGGTGGGGGGGCTCGACCTCTGGCTGGACTTGGCGTGGCAAGCGGAATTCCTGCTGTTTGCGGCGCTGGCCGTGCTCAGCGTTTTCTGTGGACGCATGCTTATGAAATCGCGTCAGGGCCATGACAGCGATGCGCCGCATCTCAACCAGCGCATGCGCGGCTATGTCGGGCAAGTGCTGGTGCTGCATGAACCGATCAAGGAGGGCCAGGGCAAGATCACCATCGACGATACCATATGGGACGTCCTCGGCCCCGACGCGCCGGAGGGAACCCGCGTCAAGGTGAGCGGCGTCGAGGGCCTGAGGCTGACGGTCGAGATCGTCTAGATCGCGCCGATGCGCAGCAGGTCGTGGATGTGGATGAGGCCGATTGGCCGGCCTTCCGTATCGACGACAAAGAGGCTGGTGATCTTCAGCGAATTGAGCGCTTCAAGCGCCTCCGAGGTCAGCGCGTCCGGCTCGATGGTCTTGGGCGCCTTGTTCATGATCTCGCCCGCCTGCCGGTTGAGCAGGCCGTCCCTCATGTTGCGCCGCAAGTCGCCGTCGGTGATGATGCCCACCAGGCGGCGATGCTCGTCGACAACGCCGAGACAGCCATAGCTTCTCTGGGTCATGACGATCATGGCTTCCGACATGAGCATGGACAGGGTGCCGAGCGGAAGTTCCTTTTTGGCATGCATCACATCGCGGACATGCTTCAATTGCGCGCCGAGCTTGCCGCCCGGGTGGAAGGTGCGGAAATCGCGGGCGCTGAAACCCTTGTCCTCGAGAAGGGCGATGGCCAGGGCATCGCCAAGCGCCAGTTGCATGAGCGTCGACGTGGTCGGCGCCAATCCGTTGGGACAGGCCTCGCGGGCGCGCGGCAGGGACAGCACGATATCGGCTTCCTTGGCAATCGTGCTTTCCGGCTGGGCGGTCATGGCAATGAGAGGCACGGCGAAGCGCCGTGAATAGGTGAGGATGTCGCGCAGTTCCGGCGACTCGCCGGAATTGGAAATCATGATGATCACGTCATCGGGGGTGATCATGCCAAGGTCGCCATGACTGGCTTCGGCGGGATGAACGAAGAGGGCCGGCGTTCCGGTCGAAGACAGGGTGGCGGCGATCTTGCGCGCCACATGTCCGCTCTTGCCCATGCCGCTCATGATGACACGGCCGCGCGAATTGCGGATCTTTTCCACCGTGGAGGCAAGTGCTGTACCAAGCGCGCCATCGATGGCCTCGACGAGCATTTGCATGCCCTCGGTTTCGGTGGCAAGCGCCCGTTTGGCGGAGGCCCGCCACTGCGCGCCCAAGTTTACCAGCTGAAGTTCGGCTTTGGATGTCATGTGCAGAGTCTAGGCGTATTCGCACCCTGGGGGAAGCCCGCTGCGACACAGCATGTCAACGCCGTATTAACCATAATCGCCTTAGCTGCCATTGAATCGGGAGTGGTGCGCGGGGATGAATAGCCGGCGAGCATTGGCAATTGTCGCGGCCGCCGGACTATGGCTGCCGGGCGCTGCCGCTTGGGCGCAATCGGCCTTGCCCTTGCGCGGTACGCTCGGCGATCCTGTGACGGAAGCAGTGGTGATTGCTGATCCCAACCTGATCGTTGCCGAGCAGACCGTGCCGAAACGGCGCAAGGTGGTGGCTGACCCTTATGGGCCACAGGGCATTTCGCTGGGTGCCATCCGGCTCTATCCATCGATCTTCATTGGCGGTGTGGCAACGTCGAACGTCCAGGTCAGTGCCAAGAATGCCAAGGCCGATGCCGGGCTGCTGCTCAGGCCGGCGATCCGCCTGGAAAGCGACTGGGTGCGCCATCAATGGACGGCGGGCGCCAGCGGCGACCTCAGCTACTATGCCGATAATCCCGATTTGAACGGCCGCAACATCGATATCTTTCAGCGGCTCAGGCTGGATGTGCGGCGCGGCACCACGGCGGTGATCGAGTCCAGCTATGTTCAGGACCAAACAGGCCTTGAAGAGAGCGATGTTCCGGCAACGGCGATGGGCTTTCGCACCGAGCATACGCTGGCGTCCTCGGCCACGGTTACCCAGGACCTGGGTGGCTTCGAGGCGCGGCTCAAGGCTGGCGGCACGTGGCGGATTTTCGATGATGTGTCGCTATCGGGCGGCGGCACGGAGGACAATTCCGACCGCGACTATATCGAACCGGCCTTGACTCTCCGAGCCACTTTCACCGATCCGCCGGTGATCAAGCCCTTCGTGGAAGCGGGCTACGCGCCACGCATCCACCAGCGCAAATTTGACCGCAACGGATTACGCCGTGATTCGAATGGTTACAGCGTGAGCGCCGGTGTGACGCTCGACTCCGGGCCGTTCTGGAGCGGCGATATGGCACTGACCTATCTGCGCCGCGACTATGAAGACCCAGCCCTCAACAGCAACGACGCCTTCGGCCTCAATGGCAATCTGACCTGGAGTCCCACGGAGCTGACCCGCATCGTGCTGTCGCTTGGCACCTCGCTGTCGGAAACCTCGTCCGCCTCCTCATCCGGCAGCCGCAACTGGAACATCGCACTTGCCGCCCGCCAGGCCATCCGAGACAGCGTCGATGTCTCGGCTGGCCTTGGCGCCAATATCGAGACGGCGGACAGCGGGACCGATGTCACCTATGACGCCAGCCTCGGTGTGGCGTGGAAACTCAATCCAGCGCTGTCGTGGTCAGCGGGCTATGATTTCACCTGGCTCAGCGCGGCAAGTTCAGACCGCGACTACACGGTACACAAGATCAGCACCGGGCTGACGATCAGCCGTTAAGCGACGTCAATCGCCCAGCCCGCCGTGGGCGGCGAGGATACGGCGGAGCGCGGCCTTGAAGCTTGGCGCCAGGTCCGGGCGTTCGAGGGCGAAGGCGACATTGGCCGAGAGGAAGCCGATCTTGTCGCCGCAGTCATAAGTGGTGCCGTGGTATTTCAGCCCGTGGAAGGGCTGGCTGGCCATCAGGCGGATCATCGCGTCGGTAATCTGGATTTCACCGCCCGCTCCCGGCTCCTGCTTTTCGATCTCGGCGAAGATTTCCGGCTGCAGAATATAACGCCCGGAGATGATCATGTTGGACGGCGCATTCTCGCGGCTGGGCTTTTCCACCATCTGGTCGATGGCAAAGGAATTGCCCTGCCAATCCGTGGCGCCGACGACGCCATAGCGGTGGACATCCGTCCACGGAACTTCCTCCACGGCGACGACATTGCCGCCGCCGCTGCTGTCATAAACATCCATCATCTGCTTGAGGCAGCCAGGTCTGGCATGCATGACCATGTCGGGCAGAAGCAGGGCGAAGGGCGCGTTGCCCACCAGATGCCGGGCGCACCACACGGCGTGGCCCAGTCCCAGCGGTTCCTGCTGGCGGGTGAAGCTGGTCTGGCCAGCACCGGGCAAGTCCTGCTCCAGCATGTCGAGCTCGGCCGATTTGCCGCGCCTGCGCAGTGTCGATTCAAGTTCGTACTGCTTGTCGAAGTGATCCTCGATCACCGCCTTGTTGCGCCCGGTGACGAAGATCAAATGTTCGATACCCGCCTCGCGCGCCTCATCGACGGCCAGCTGGATCACCGGGCGGTCGACCACGGTCAGCATTTCCTTGGGCATGGCCTTGGTGGCCGGCAGAAAGCGCGTGCCGAGGCCAGCGACGGGAAACACGGCGGTCTTGATCGGACGCTTCATTTTTTAACCTCGCATTAACGGAATTCATAGGCCGGGAACACAACTGGGCGGGAATTTGCAAGATATTATAACGTAATTGCACAAATCTGGTTCCCGCAAATTAACGGAGAAAATGATGAGCGTACTGGTCACGGGTGGAGCGGGATACATCGGCAGTCACATGGTACTGGCCCTGACGGACGCGGGCGAAGACGTTGTGGTGCTCGACAATCTGTCCACCGGTTACTGGTGGGCGGTAGCGCCCAGGGCCAAACTGGTCGAAGGCGACATCGGCGATGAAGCGCTGCTCAACCGCCTGATGGCCGAACACCGCTTCGACGCGGTCATACATTTCGCCGGCTCCATCGTGGTGCCCGATTCGATGACCGATCCACTCGGCTATTACCTCAACAATACGGTCAAGTCGCGGACCCTGATGGCTTCGGCGGTGAAAGCCCGCATCCCGCGATTCATCTTCTCCTCGACGGCCGCCGTCTACGGTAATCCCAAAACGCAGCCAGTGTACGAGAGCGAGGCGCCGGCACCGATCTCGCCCTATGGCACGTCGAAGTTGATGACCGAATGGATGCTGCGCGATGCCCATGCCGCCCATGGCATGCAGTTTATCGCGTTGCGCTATTTCAATGTGGCAGGTGCCGACCCGCAAGGCCGCAGCGGGCAATCGACACCGCGCGCCACGCATCTGATCAAGGTAGCCTGCCAGACGGCCCTTGGACAGCGCGGCCATATGGAAGTTTTCGGCACCGACTATGACACGCCGGACGGCACCTGCCTGCGCGACTATATCCATGTGAGCGACCTGATCGCCGCCCACGCCGATGCGCTTGCTTACTTGCGCAAGGGCGGGGCCAGCGGCATCTTCAACTGCGGTTATGGCACCGGCTATTCGGTTCTCGACGTCATCAAGGCGGTGGAGCGGGTGAATGGTGCTGCGATCACCGTGAAACTCACCGGCAGGCGTGATGGCGATCCAGCCGCCATCGTGGCGGGTGCGACGCGGGTCCGCGACATCCTCGGCTGGCAGCCCAGGCACGCCGATCTGGATTTTATCGTCAAATCAGCGCTCGACTGGGAACGCAAACTTATCCAGCGCAACGCGGCCTAGCGCGCCTGCTCCACCAGTTCCTCGCCCTCGTGCGTTACGCTCATGTAGATGACGATGGCGGCGATGGCGCTGAGGAAAATCGCGCTGGTGATGACGGTTCCGAGGCCCAAGCCGCCGTAGTCATGGGGTTGTGACAGCAGATCGCCGAAGGAGGCGCCAAGCGGCCGGGTAAAGATATAAACAAGCCAGAAGCCGAGGATCGCGTCGAGGCCCAGGACGAAGTAACCAAAAGCCAGCGAGGCGATGATCATGCCGAAGAGAACGCCGGTGCTGAAGTAGCCCAGACCGAATTGTTCGGCCACGAGATCACCCGCCGCGGTGCCGAGCGCAAAGGTGAAGAGTATGGCCAGCCAGTAGAAGGCCTCACGCCGGTTGGTGAAGATCGAATGGATCGACAGCGTTCTTTCGCTGCGGTACCATAGGGCGAAGGTGGCGATCAAGGCGATGGTGAAGGCGATGGTGGTGGTCAGCAGCTTGACGCCGAAATTATCAACGAGATTGTCGGTGACCAGGGTGCCGACGATGCTGATCAGCACCACCGCCAGCCAATAGGCCCAGGGTACGTATCTCTTCTGCGTGAATTGCGCCACGAGGGCTACGGCCAGAATGCCGGCCATGATCAGCGATGTGGCGGTCAGGCCCAGACCCAAGTTGACGGCCAGATAATCGGCGGCGGTCTCCCCCATGGTCACCGCCATGAGCTTGATCAGCCAGAAGTCCGCCGTGACCTTGGGAACGCGATTGTAAAGGGGAGATGAAGTGGTGGACATGTTGGGCATTTCCTTGTTGCGGGCGGCCTATTGACTGGCCAGCGCCAGCCCTTGAGCCGAAAATTCGTCGGCGTGCATATCGTCATCGGCGTTGCAGCGCTCGGTCGCCTTCGAAAGGAAATCATCGGCTGCCGTGGCACCGGCCTTGGTGATTTTGCCGCCGGAAATGGCGGCGGTCAGGTCCTTGATCATGACCTCGCAGGCGATCGGGTGGCCGGTCGCGTCGGTTACAGCGATGCCTGAAACCAGTTTGACGCCACCTGAAGCAGCGGTGCCGCCCGCCGATGGATCATTCAATGCCGCCATCAGTCCGGCCAGGGTGGCCGTGATCTTGGCGGCGTCGGGCGCCTTGGCGCGCAGAGCATGAAGTGCGGCGTCGGATGCGTCGTCCACGGTGCCCCAGGCAGCCGCATTCAGCGGGCGCATGGTGCTTTGGCCATCGTCCCAGGCGGTTTCGAAATCGGTGATGCGCGTTGCGGCGGCGGCGAGGTCGCCGGTTGCGGCAATTGATTGCACATCGGTTATAATCGCCTTGAGGCTGGTCAAGTCGCCAAGCGTTGCGGCCGCAGCGGCGGGGGTCTCGGCGAAATAGACCTCGAAAGCGGAAAAGGCCGCGACCGGAATGATGATCAGAATGGCTGCCAGGAAAAACTGCTTCATTGGGAAGACTCCGGAAATCAACACCCGCGGGGAAACCACCCTGTAACCCGATGAAGGAGGCTTGCCCAGTTAACAAGCTGTCATCTTCGGCGGCCCGATTGAGGCCGCATTTGGTGGCTGAACTGGTTCCCTGTTAGGACTTGTGCGATGACAGCCGAATCGCAAGGGATGCCATGAACCGACGCCAGTTTGCCTTGATTGCCCTCATCCTGCCGCTGGTGGCCAGCCCGGCCCGTGCCGATGCCAAGTTCGAGGCCTTCATCCAGACCTTGTGGCCGCTTGCCAAGGCCAGCGGTATTTCGCGCCAGCTGTTTGATGCCGCCTTTGCCGGCATCACCGAGCCCGACCCGCAAGTGCTCAAGCTGGCCAAGAACCAGCCAGAATTCACCTCCACAACAGCGGACTATCTGGCCAAGGCGGTGACGCCGATCCGCATCGAGACCGGGCAGGCAATGAAGGCGCAGGAGGCCAAGCTGCTGGCGGCCATCGAGGCCAAGTATGGCGTCGACCGCCATGTCCTGCTTGGTATTTGGGGCATGGAGTCGAATTTCGGCAAGGACAAGGG
>JBKJQD010000143.1:0-4083 GCA_046594125.1 Aestuariivirga sp. | reverse complement strand
GGCTGCGCTCCAGGCGGCGTGGACGCTCGGATGCCGTTACTTCGATACCGCTCCTTATTATGGTTTTGGCCAAAGCGAGAGGCGGCCGACTTTGGAGGAGAGTACGAAATCGGCTCTCGGTTTATGGCGAAGGAAGCGCCCGATCCGCCTCTCGCTTTGGCCAAAACCATAATAAGGAGCGGTATCGAAGTAACGGCATCCGAGCGTCCACGCCGCCTGGAGCGCAGCCTCGGCCACCTCATCAGCATCTTGCGCCGTCGACCATCCCACAGGGCCGCCGCCAAACCCGATGGCAGACAGCATGAGATCAGACTTGCCGAGCCGCCTTGATTGCATGCCAAATTCCTCGAAACCCTCGACGATGACGCCGGACCAGATTATCGGGAAAGCCGGCCGCTCGTCCAGCCTCGAGAAGTTTGGCCGAGATCACCTACAGGGCAGGTGTCAGTTCCATTGCGACCGCAAGCAGCAACGCTTCGCCGACGCATCCTGCAGCTTGAAACGGCACCCAGGCCTGCGGG
Organism: Aestuariivirga sp.; assembly: GCA_046594125.1. Taxonomy (GTDB): domain Bacteria; phylum Pseudomonadota; class Alphaproteobacteria; order Rhizobiales; family Aestuariivirgaceae; genus Aestuariivirga. The sequence continues at coordinate 3,562 of JBKJQD010000143.1, read as the reverse complement.
ATCAGGGAATTCCTTCAGCCGATAACCAAAGTGCGAAGCAATTCATCATCGATTTCGACTCCTAGTCCAGGTCCATTGCCGAGCGAAACCCGTCCGTCCTGGACCACGAGTCCACCAATCACCGGCCCCTTTGGCATGGGTTGATACTCGCCGACATCGACTGGAAATGGGTCATGCAGGGCTGCAGAGAGGTGAAATAGATCCTGCTGAACTGCTGAGGGAATGGTGGACGCGCGCAAAAAGTGAATTAACTACAACTATGACTGCACTACAAAAAATGTCAATCTGGAACCAAGTCGATGAGCTTGAGAGCGGCGAAGAAAATGCAGGCGCGGCACGCGATTCTTGACGCAGCACACGATCTGTTCGTTATCAAGGACTACGCCCAGACCACCATCGAGGAGGTCGCCGCCCAGGCGGAAGTAGCCGTCGGCACGCTGTATAACCACTTCCCGTCCAAGAGCGATCTGCTGCTCGCACTGATTGACGAGTCCGACGAGTAATACATCCAGGCTGGCATCTCGCATCCACGGCGAACTGCTCAAGCTCGGCATCGGCATCGTCGTCGGCCAGACAACCGTGGCCAAGTACATGAGCCAACGGAGAAGGCCGCCATCCCTGGGATGGAAGACTTTCCTTCGCAATCACGCCGACGGAATCGCTGCGATGGACCTGTTCGTCGTTCCGACGATCTCATTCAAACTGCTCTACGGGTTTGTGGTGATGAGTCACGACCGGCGGAAGATCCTTCAGCTTTCAGCGACAACCCATCCGTCAGCCGAGTGGATCGCGCGGCAACTGACAGAGGCTGTGGGTTGGGACCGGGCACCGGCAAACATCATTCGCGATCGGGACAGCATCTATGGCGAAATCGTCAAGCGCCGATTGCGAGCGATGGGCATTCGGGACAACCCAACAGCCCCGCGGTCGCCTTGGCAGAACGGATATTGTGAACGCCTGATAGGCTCGATCCGACGGGAATGCCTTGATCATATCATCGTCTTTGGGGAACAACACCTCAGGCAAGTCCTCAGTTCATACACCCACTATCGCAACGAGGTCCGAACCCATCTCTCACTTGGCAAGGATGCCCCTGTAAGCCGACCTTCAAAGGCCGTCGGCCGCATTCAACCCATTACGCTCCTCGGCGGGCTCCACCATCATTACGTCCGGATTTGATATTCGGTAGCGACAGGAAGAGTTTTGCGGTTGTCGTGGAGATGCGGCGGAAGTGGACTTCTGCCGAGATGGCCGCGATTGTGGCGGAGATAGCCGGGTCGTTGGTGTCTGCTGCTGCGCGCCGGCATGGGACTGGGGACAGGACTCTGCGATTGACGCTGGGCTGACTTTCAGGCAAGTCAGATTCCACAAAGCTCATTCAACGCAAACTTTCACTCCCATGAATTCTCCATGTCCGCAAAAAAGCTGAAATCGACGGCCTTTCCGACAATCGACCTCGACCAACCCGGCAAACGGGTAGGTTTCGTGATGATTCCGCACTCACCCAACGATGACGCGTGGGGTGTGACCCGCATTCCGGTGGCGGTGATCGCCGGCGGCAAGGGTCCCACCGTCATCATCGAAGGTGGCAACCATGGCGACGAGTATGAGGGACCGATCATCATTTCGGAACTCATCCGGGACCTGCGGCCGGGCGAAATTACCGGTAGACTTATCCTGATGCCGGCGAACAATGTTCATGCCGTCGTCGCTGGGCAAAGGACATCGCCAATCGACGGACTCAATTTTAACCGGACTTTTCCAGGTGATCCGGCGGGTTCGATTACCGAGCAGATCTCGGCCTACATCACGCAGGAGATTTTCCCGCGCGGCAATGCATTTATCGATCTTCACTCGGGCGGCTCCTCGCTCGACATCCTGCCGAGCGCGGTGATCGAACCCAGCGAGGACCCGGGTCTTCTGGCCAAGAACATTGAAGCGGCAAGGGCATTTGATGCGCCGGTTACAATCGTGATTCCAAATCTGGGCGACCCGCGCACCGCGACGGCCTGCGCCTGCAGTTTCGGACTGACGACGATCGGCACCGAGCTGGGCGGCGGCGGAACGGTTTCGCGCGAAGGCGTCAGCATCTGCCGGCGCGGCGTGCGCAAAGTGCTGGCTCATCTTGGCGTCTTGGCGCCACCGCCGCCCGAGACGCCGCGCGGTGATCAGCACATCCTGGAAATGTCGTCTTCCCGGGCCTATGTCTATGCGACCATGGATGGAATTTTCGAATCTTTCCATGCGCTCGGCACCAAAGTTCATGCTGGCGAACCGGCGGGCCGGATCCATTGCACCTGGGATCCCGCCCGGGAACCGGAGACGCTGCATTTTGGCGCTGACGGAATTCTTTACGCGCGGCGCCAGCCGGGTCGGGTTCGGCCGGGCAATTGCTGCGCGGTGGTAGGTTCGCTCTATATCGGATCGGCGGGGGTTAAGCAGGCATGAACCGCATTGGCGTCAGTCACGCGCCGTGGCTACCGCCTCGATCTCGATCAGAAGATCCTCAAAGGCGAATCCCGAAACGCGCAGCGCGGTAACGGCAGGACCGGGATCGCCATAGAATTCGCGCTGAATCGAAGCAATGAGAGCCCTGGTTCGCGCAATCTCATCCCAGCCGCCCGGCGCATGGTAGTAGATATACAGTTTGGCCACGTCGCTTTCGTCCAGACCGGCCTCGGCCAGCGTGCGGCGAATGAAGTTGAAGACGTTGCGGGTCTGCGCCGCGATGTCGCCCTTGCCGACGGTTTTGGCGCCATTGTCCGCCGATATCTGACCCCCGATGAAAGCCAGCTTGCCGATTTTCCAGCCTTGCGTGAAATTGTTTCCGGGAATGCTCCAGTCCCAATGGTTGGCCGGTTGCAGCCTTTGCTTATCCGCGCCGAGGACGCCGATGCCTTCGACCTGAATCAGTTCCTCGGCGATGGGAAAGCCGGTGATGCGGAGTCCGGCACCTGCCGCCGACGGAGACGACATATGGCGGCGGCGAACATTGGTCATCTTCTCCCAATATCGCGTGACTTCGGGGCCTTCGCCGAAAAAACGAAAATAGGTATTCTGTCGCATCAAGCTGTTGCGATCGCCGCCACCGGCTTCGAGCATGGTGTTGAGGTTGCGAAACGCCTCCTCGGTCTGGGCCTCGATATCGCCGCTGCCAATGACATTACCTTCTCGATCGAGCGAACGCTGGCCGCCGACGAAGATCATGTCGCCGACTTTCCAGCCGTGGGAAAAGTTGCGGGCGTCTTTCCAGTTCCAGTGCCCGGCGGGAGACAGCTGTTCCCTGCTGCCGCCAATGACAACCCAGGCATCGATCATCAGCAGCGCACCGGGAATATCCAAGCCGGCACACACCTCGGTGGTCGTCGGACCGGGCACTGGAAAATAATCGGCGCGCACGCGATCAAGATCCCGCATTTGCTCCCTGACTGCGGCGGAATCGCCGTCGCTCGCCAGATAGACGTTGTGCTTCACGACATCCGCCACACGGGCGCCCGCTCCGGAAAGCACGGCTTTGAGGGCCTCGAATATGGCGCGGGCTTGGGACGCCATGCCGGTTCCC
>JBKJQD010000104.1:0-5724 GCA_046594125.1 Aestuariivirga sp. | reverse complement strand
GCGAATTGGCGCCGGGCTCGCCCTGGTAGGCGATCTTCAAGGTCATGAACTATTCCTCAGCATGCGCCGGGCGATCTCCAGATCCTCCGGCGTATCAACACCCAATGGAACCGTATCGACCCTGACCACGACAATGCGCATGCCATTGTCGAGGGCGCGCATCTGTTCAAGCTTGTGGCTCTCCTCGCGCTCGCTCACTGGCAAGGTGACGAAGTGCTCGAGCACCGGGCGGCGATAGGCATAGACGCCGATGTGATGCCAGAAGGGGGCAGCAAGTTCCGGCCCCGGCCTGCGCACGAAATCGCGGGCGAAGGCCACTTCGCGGTCGTCATTCAAGGGCGCGATGGCCTTGACGATGTGGGGATTGGCAATGTCGGCATCCTCCTCGATGCGCGCCGCGATGGTCGAGATATCGGCCTGCTCGTTGATCAGGCCGGCCAGGCAGCGCTGCACCGACAGTGGATCGATGGTGGGGAGATCGCCCTGCAGATTGACCACGAACTTGAAACGGCCGCCAGGATCGCGCAGGCGGAGCGCTTCGGCAATGCGGTCTGAGCCTGAAGGGTGCGCCGGATCGGTGACAATGGCGTCGCCGCCGTGGGCCCGCACCGCGTCGGCGATTTCGACCTCGGCGGCGGCCACCAGAACCTGACCGACATTGGCCTCGACAGCGCGTTTCCAGACATGGACAATCATCGGCAGACCGTGAATGTCAGCCAGGGGCTTTCCCGGCAGCCGGATCGAGGCCATGCGGGCGGGAATGACGATGATGGTATTCTGGTTTTCAATCATGGGTTTACAACTGGGCGCGGCAAATTGCTCAGGGGCTCTTATACGTATTGCAGTGGCGATGAGAAACAATTAGTTTCCGCGCCCGATCAGGGGATTCAGAGGCGACGACCGCACATGAACAGTTTCGAATTCAACAAGATTGCCGGCGCGGTTCTTGGAACAGCGCTGATCGTGTTTGGCCTCAAGAGCCTGGCCGGGGTTGTCTACCATTCCGAAAAACCGGAAAAGCCCGGCTTCGCGATCGAAGTGGCGGAGGCAGCGGGCGGTGATGCAACGGGCGGCGCCGTGGAAGCCTTGTCGCTGGGCACCTTGCTGGCCAAGGCCGATGCGACCAAGGGCCAGGCTTCAGCCAAAGCCTGTGCGGCCTGCCACGATTTCACCAAGGGCGGACCCAACAAGGTGGGACCGAACCTTTATGACGTGGTCGAGCGCCCGCGTGGCGGCCACGATGGCTTCAGCTATTCGGACGGCATGATGTCCAAGAAGGGCGAGCCCTGGACCTATGAGGCCCTCAACGCCTTCATCAAGTTGCCCAAGGCAGCGGTGCCGGGCACCAAGATGACCTACGGCGGCCTCAAGAAGGATCAGGACCGCGCCAATGTGCTGGCCTACCTCGCCTCGCTCTCGGACGCGCCCAAGCCATTTCCCGCCCCGTAAAGGCCGCAAAGCTCAACGAGATTTAACACCGGCAAGCCGCTTGCTGGTGTTTTCTTTTGGCGCGGCCCGTGCCTATCTATACCTGCGAATCACCTCCGGAGTTTCCCGCCCCATGATTTTCAGCCGCCGCTCGCTCCTCAAGCTCGCAGGCCTTTCTCCATTGGCCAAGATCGCCGGCATCCAGATGGCGCTGGCCGAGGACCGCGAATTCAAACATGCGCTGAGCCTCTTCGACGACGTCAAATACCCGGCGGACTTCAAGCATTTCGACTACGTCAATGTGGATGCGCCCAAGGGCGGGCGGGTGCGCTTCGGCGTCCTCGGCTCCTTCGACAACCTCAACCCCTATACCTTCAAGGGCGAGACCGGCCAGGCCGTCAACAACGATGCGCTGCTGACCTCATCGCTCGACGAAGCCTCGACCGAATACGGGCTGGTGGCAAGTGCGGTGTGGCATCCCGATGACCGCTCCATGGTGATCTACCGGCTCCGGCCCGAGGCGCGCTTTCACGACGGCAAAGCCATCACCGCCGAGGACGTGATCTGGAGCATGCAGGCGCTGCGCGACGCGCATCCCTTCTACAACTCCTACTACAAGAACATCGCCAAGGCCGAGCAAAGTGGCGACCATGAGGTGACCTTCAGCTTCAGCCAGACCGGCAACCGCGAACTGCCGCTGATCACCGGACAGATGCCGGTGCTGCCCAAGCACTGGTGGACCGGCAAGGATGACAAGGGACGGCAGCGCAACATCAACGAGACGACGCTGGAAGTTCCGCTGGGATCAGGCTCCTATGTGGCAGCCGAAGTGAAGCCCGGCGTTTCAATCAAAATGAAACGCGTCGCCGGCTACTGGGGCAATGATCTGCCGGTGAGTGCCGGCACGGATAATTTTGAGGAGATCCAATACATCTATTTCCGCGACAGCAACGTGATGTTCGAGGCCTTCAAGGGCGACCAATTCGACTGGCGGACCGAGTCAAGTTCGAAGATCTGGGCTACCGGCTATGATTTCCCGGCTGTGAAAAAGAGCCAGGTGGTGACCGAGAAGATTGCCCTGAAGCAGGTCGAAGGCATGCAGTGCTGGGCGCTCAACGTCAGGCGCGGCAAATTCAAGGACGCGAGGGTCCGGCAGGCCCTCAACCATGCCTTCGATTTCGAGTGGTCCAACGCCAACCTGTTCTATGGCCAATACACACGCTCGCGCAGCTATTTCAATAATTCCGAAATGGAAGCCAAGGGCCTGCCAACGGCGGAGGAACTCGCCCTGCTCGAGCCGCTGCGCGGCCAGCTTCCGCCGGAACTGTTCACCACGGAATTTACCAACCCGGTAAATGACACGCCGCAGAACCGGCGCAAGAACCTGCGCACCGCTTCACAACTGCTCGATGCGGCGGGATGGACAGTGATGCAGCGCGATGGCAAGTCACTGCGCGTCAATGGCCAAGGCGAAGCGCTCAGCCTCGAATTCCTGCTCTATGAACCGATCTGGGAACGCGTCGCCCTGCCTTACCAGCAGCAGCTGGAATTGCTTGGCATCACCGTGAACATCAAAACCGTCGATCTCTCGCAATACGAGCGCCGCACGCAAACTTTTGACTACGATATCATCGTCGGCAGCTTCGGGCAGTCGTTGTCGCCGGGCAACGAGCAGCGGGATTTATTTGGCAGCGAAGCGGCTGGCCGCAACGGCAGCCGCAACTCCGTCGGCATCGCCGATCCCGTTGTCGACAAGATCGTCGATGCCATCATCTTTTCCAAGGACCGCAAGGGCCTGGTTACCGCCTGCCGGACTTTGGACCGGGTGTTGACGTGGAACCACTTTGTCGTACCGATGTGGTTCATTCCCTACGAGCGAACGGCGCGCTGGGACCGCTTTGGCCGGCCCGGCAAACTCCCTGACTATTCGGTGGGCTTTCCCACGGTATGGTGGTGGGATGCGGAAAAGGCCGCAAAGGTGGCCGCCAAGTGATGCGCCTGACGGCCACTGTCTTGGCACTGCTGGCCGGAACCTGTGCCGCAACGGCGTCACCGTCCCATGGACTTTCGATCTTCGGCGAACTCAAGTATCCAGCGGACTTCCAGCATTTCGACTATGTCAATCCGCAGGCGCCCAAGGGCGGGCGCATGGCGTTGATCGGGCCGGTTGCCAATAACACCTTCGACAGCTTCAACGGCTTTATCCTCAAGGGCGATGCCGCGCAGGGGCTCGACCTGCTGTTTGACTCGCTGATGGCCAGAGCCAATGACGAACCCGATGCCGCCTATGGCCTTATAGCTAAATCCGCCGATTTGGCCGATGACCGCAAGAGCGTCAGTTTCGTGCTGCGTGGCGAAGCGCGCTTCTCCGATGGTTCGGCTCTGACGGCGGAGGATGTCTGCGACAGTTTCCGTTTGCTCTCGACACTTGCCCATGAGCGCATCCGCATCACCATCCGCGATGTCGAGGCCTGCGATGTGCTGGGGCCGCACGGCGTGCGCTACCGCTTCAAGGGTGAGCGCACCCGCGACCTGCCGCTGGCCGTGGCCGGTTTGCCGATCTTCTCGAAAGCTTATTATGCGAAAGTGGATTTCTCCAAGACGGCGCTCAATGCGCCGCTTGGCTCCGGACCCTATCTTATCAAGAGTTTCCGCCCCGGGGAACATGTCACCTATGGACGGCGCGCGGATTACTGGGCCAAGGATTTGCCGGTGAATGCTGGCCGCAACAATTTCGATGAACTGCGCTTCGACTATTTCCGCGACCGAACCGCGGGATTCGAGGCGCTGAGTTCCGGGGTTCTCGATCTCCGCGAGGACTATTCCTCGCGTGACTGGGCCACGGCCTATGATTTTCCGGCGATCAAAAATGGCAAAGTGCTGCGCGTGGAACTGCCCGACGAGACACCATCGGGGGCGCAAGGATTTTTCCTCAACATGCGGCGGGAAAAATTCCACGACATCCGGGTGCGGCAGGCTTTCAATCTCGCCTTCGATTTTGAGTGGTCCAACACAAATCTCTTCTATGGACTCTATAAACGGACAGCGAGTTTCTTCGAAATGTCGCCGCTCAAGGCCGATGGTGTTCCGCCCACGGACGAATTGGCGCTGCTTGAACCGCTGCGCGCCAAGCTCAGGCCAGAGGTTTTCGAAGCGGCCATCGTTCCGCCGGTGAGCGACGGGTCGGGCCAGGACCGCAAGCTGCTGCGCCAGGCCTCGCAACTCCTCGATGCCGCCGGATGGAAAGCCGATGGCGGCCTCAGGCACAATGCCAAGGGTGAGACTCTCAGCGCCGAATTCCTCATTGATGGCCCGGTGTTCGAGCGCATCCTCAGCCCCTATGTGAAAAATTTGCAATTGCTCGGTATCGACGCATCGATCCGTGTCGTCGACGAAGCTCAGTACCAGGACCGCCACGACAAGTTCGACTATGACATCATATCGAGCCGCTTCTCGACCGGCGTAACGCCTGGTGATGATTTGCGGGTGTACTTCGGATCGGCCTCGGCCAATGCGCCCGGCAGCTACAACATGTCGGGCGTGGCATCGCCCGAGATCGACGCGCTGATTGACGAGGTGGTCGGCGCCAAATCCCGCCCGGAGCTGAACGTCGCCGGGCGGGCGCTGGACCGGGTGCTGCGGGCCGAGCAGTTCTGGGTGCCGAACTGGAACAAGGGAAGCTTCTGGATTGCCCACTGGGACAAATTCGGGCGCCCCGCCATCAAGCCGAAATATGATCGCGGCATCACCGATACCTGGTGGTATGACGAAGTCAAAGCCGCCAAACTCGCGCAAGGAAACTGATCCGGCACCATGGGCGCCTATATCCTCAAACGCATTCTGTTGATGATCCCGACGCTGCTCGGCGTGATGCTGCTGACCTTTGCCATCATCCAGTTCGTCCCCGGCGGGCCAATCGAACAAGTGATCGCCAAGATGCAGGGTAATGATACCGATTCGACGGGACGCATCAGTGGCAACACTGGCAATGAAGCGGGCGGTAACGCCCAGGCGCAACAGGGTGTCGCCAACGGCACGGCCTTCAAGTACCGCGGCGCCCAGGGGCTTGATCCGGAATTCATCAAGTCGCTGGAAAAGCAGTTCGGTCTCGACAAGCCGCCGCTGGAGCGGTTCTGGATCCTGATTTCGAGCTATGCGCGGTTCGACTTCGGCAAGAGCTATTTCCGCGACGTCAGCGTGCTGCAACTGATCAAGGAAAAGTTGCCGGTGTCGATGTCGCTCGGCATCACCATGACGCTGCTCACGTACCTCATCTCGATCCCGCTTGGCATCAAG
>JBKJQD010000059.1:0-3231 GCA_046594125.1 Aestuariivirga sp. | reverse complement strand
CCATGATCGATCAGCCGTCATGGCGGTGGCATTTTCAACGTGAGCCAGGGCGAGGCAGGCCCGGTCGCCAATCGACAGGCCAAGACTGCGGGTCGCACGCCGGAACTCGCCGGCGATCAGGGCCTGACGCTCGTCGAACCCGGCAATCCTTATTGGCAAGTCCAACAGCAAGTCGCGCACCGCCTGGCCATCCACCCCGCGATCCACCAGCTTCGAGCAGACTTCCGCAAGATTGACGGCGCTCAGCAGGGCACCCGGGAGAACATCTGCGACAACTTCGCTGCCAGGTTCCGACCAGAGCAAAGCCAGGAGTGCTGAGGCGTCGAGAACAACGGTCAATTGCCAGCCTCTTTGCGGCGTTCGGCGATCAATTCATCCACAACGGAGCCGCTTCCGGAATCCTGTTCACGCACCAGTTTCCGCAGACGCTGCAAGGCGACATTCGGTGAGATCAGCCGCAGCTCCCCCTGCTCGACCCGCGCTGACAGGCGGCCGTCCTCGCCGATCATCATGAGCGAGCGCAATTCAGCGGGAATGAGAACTCGGCCATCGGCACCAACCTGGAGCATAATTTTCGCGGAACTACGATGGGGGCCCGCCGCATCCGCCGGAAATCGCGAGTCATAATCGGATTTCCAACTGACATATTGCGTGGCCGCAGTGCTTCGGTTGCCGCCTTCGCGCACAAACTCCTCAATTACCTGCTTGGGGGTCGCCCTGTGGCCCTGCTGCTGGGAAATGCGGTCGGCAACCTGCCAAACGCGACCAGTCTTGGTCCCCGCAGCCGGTCTTCTGTCGACGGAATGTGCATTTTCCATGGTAAAACTTTCTAATTGCCATTTTGTGCAAAAAATGGCATTTTTTACTAATTTTGTCAATTGCAACCGGCGCGTACTCCGGCAAGCCCGGCCGCGCAATCGGTGCTTGTCTGTGGCATTTGGTTGCGGAATAGTGCCTGCAACGGTTGCAAAAGCGGAGAATAGAATGAAGCGTTTCCTGCAGGGCCTCGTGGTTTCGGGCGCCATCGCGGCAGGCGCGGCACCGGCCCTGGCCATTGATCCGTTCTTTCCGACGTTCGGGAACAATGGCATCGACGCCGTGCAATATGACATCAAACTGGACGTCGATCCGCTGTCGGGTGCTTTGGCGGGCAAGACGTCGCTGTTCGTCCGGGCGCAGCGCGACTTGCAAAATTTCAAGCTCGATCTGCATGCGCTCAGCGTTTCGCGGGTCATCGTCGATGGCGCCGCCGCCTTGTTCAGCCAGGTTGATGACAAGCTGATCGTCTGGCCAAGCCGGGCCATTGCCGGCGGGCGCATGTTCGCGGTGGTGGTCGAGTATAACGGTGTGCCGCAGGCCCTGCCCGATCCGACGGCCCCCGGCAGCGATCTGCTGCTCGGCTGGTTCAAGTATAATAACTCAACCTATGTCGTCAGCGAGCCGGTCGGCGCATCGACGTTCTTCCCGGCCAATGATGAACCCACCGACAAAGCCAGCTACACCTTCGCGATCACCGTGCCGGAAGGTTACACCGCCGTTGCCAATGGGTCCTTCGAGGGTTCGAAGTCCATCGGAACCAAGCGGCGTTTCGACTGGGCCATGCTGCAGCCGATGACCTCGTGGCTCGCCACCGTCCATGTCAACAAACTGAATCTGGCCCAGAGCACGGCGCCCGACGGCACACCGATCCGCGTTTATACTCCAGCCGGCGTGCCCAAGTCGCATATCGACGTCTATGCGCGGTCTGGCGAAATGCTGACCTATTTCGAAACGCTGATCGGCCGCTACCCGTTCAAGAGCTATGGCAGTGTGGTGGTCCAGGACCCGATCCTCTACTACGCATTGGAAACTCAGGCGATGTCGACATTTCCGGATGAAAGTGGTGTTCCCGACGAAGCCTTGATCGCCCATGACCTGGCGCATCAGTGGTTTGGCAACTCGGTGTCGGTTGCTCACTGGGAAGACTTGTGGATCGCCGAAGGCACCGCCACCTATTTCGAGGTGCTGTGGTCAAACCGCAACGATCCGGCGGCTTTCGACGCCGCCATGCTGGACATCTACAATTATGTCGCCGATCAACAAGTGAGGCCCGCCGTTGTCGACGTCCCGGAAGACCTGTTCTCGGACCGCACTTATTATCGCGGCGGTGCTGCCCTCTATGCGCTGCGCCTCAAGGTGGGCGACAGCGCCTTCTTCAACATCATGCGCCATTTTGCGCAAGAGAACCGGGGCGGCAATGTCACCTCGGCGAATTTCATCAACACCGCAGTGCGCTGGAGCGGCAATGGCTCGGTGCGCCCGTTGCTCAAGGCCTGGCTCTACGACGAAGCGGTGCCAGCCCTTCCGGGTGCCCCCGCCCGCATTGCCCGCAATGGACCGGCGCCACGGCCCAATATCGTCGGCGGCCGCTGCGGCAGGGGCAGCCACCGTGGTGCCAAGGCAAGCTGCGGGTAGCGACCACGCCTAAAACTCAGGCATTTGCCTGATTTTTAGGCGTCCAATGCAGATCTCCGCTCCCCGCTTCCTTCTAACGCCTTGAAATTGCACGGCGCGGCAACTGGCACATGCCCTGCAAACCTTAACGTCCATTAACGCGAGGCCGTACCCAGCCATGAAAAAGATCGAAGCGATCATCAAGCCGTTCAAGCTTGATGAAGTGAAGGAAGCGCTGCAAGAGGTGGGGCTGCAGGGCATCACCGTGACCGAGGCCAAGGGTTTCGGGCGCCAGAAGGGCCACACTGAGCTCTATCGCGGGGCCGAATACGTTGTCGACTTCCTGCCCAAGGTCAAAATCGAAGTGGTGCTGGCCGACGAACTGGTCGACAAGGCCGTCGAGGCCATCCAGGCCGCCGCCCGCACCGGCCGCATCGGCGACGGCAAGATTTTCATATCCACCATCGAACAAGCCATCCGCATCCGCACCGGTGAATCCGGTTCGGACGCACTATAATTCACGCCATAAACACAAGAGGAAAATATAATGGCCAAAGAGACAAAAGACGTTGCAGCAGCCTTGAAGATGATCAAGGACAAGGAAGTGAAATATGTTGACCTGCGCTTCACCGATCCGCGCGGCAAGATGCAGCATCTCACCATGGATGTTTCGCAGATGGGCGAAGATGCCTGGGCCGATGGCCTGATGTTCGACGGCTCGTCGATTGCCGGCTGGAAAGCCATCAACGAGTCCGACATGGTGCTGATGCCTGACCCGACATCGGTTCACATGGACCC
>JBKJQD010000298.1:0-7904 GCA_046594125.1 Aestuariivirga sp. | reverse complement strand
TGGGGCCAGGCGGCGGATCGACGAAGTGACCCATGCCTGGGATGTGGAGACGGCGGGGACGCGCACCTCCTACCGCTTCCTGCGTTATGACGACCTGATGCGCCAGCGCTGGTCACGGGGCACACTGGCGGTGCTGGGCGACATTGTGCGCTACAGCAAGGCGTTCCTGCTGCGCGGCGTGTTTCTCAAGACGTTGCGCATCTCGTGGACCATGCTCATCACCATCCTGCTAGCGCCGTCGCTGTTGCTGCTAGCCTTGCTCATCTCGCTGGCGGCGGGCGGCATCGTTGCGGCATTCGCAACATGGTATGCCGGTGCCTTGATCACGGCCTGCGGCTTCATCGGCCTTGTCATGTTGCGTCCGATCATCGAACCGCGCTTCGCCGCGTTCTGGCTGGCCCGCATCTGCGCCTTCATCAGCGATCAGGGTTCGGGCCTCGTGCCGCATATGGAAGAGCGGATCAAGGAATTCGCGAGCCGCATCGCCGCCGAGGTGAAACGGGCCGAAGCCGACGAGGTGCTTGTCGCCGGACACAGCGTGGGCACGCATGTCGGTGTAGCGGTTTGCGCCGAGGTGCTGCGGCTTCTGAGTGACGAGCAACGGACATTCTCGTTCCTCACACTTGGCCACACCATTCCCTTGCTTGGGCTGCAGCCGCAAGCGCATGAATTCCGCAAGGACTTGCAGCGCGTTTCGGAAGACCCGCGAATTACCTGGATCGACGTCAGCGCCGCCATCGATGGTGCCTGCTTTCCGCTGACCGATCCGGTTTCGGCCTGCGGGTTGAAGCAGGCCGATCCTGACAAGCCATCGCCAAAGATCGTGTCGGCAAGATTTCCGAAATTGTTCACGCCCGAGACCTACAAAAAGTTGCGCCGTGATTTCGCCCGGGCGCATTTTCAGTATCTGATGGCGGCGGAGCTGCCGGGCGACTACGATTACTTCCTGATAACCGCTGGAGACATGACGCTGGGCCAGCGCTTCGCGCATCTCAAGAGTGTCACTGGCTTCAACCGGTTCCGGCTTGGACGTTCATGAGCGGCTTTACACCTCCCTACCCCAAACCCATGGCGTCGCGCGGGCGGCTCCTGAAACTCGCCATGCGGCCTGCGAAGTTTCTCAAGTCGCTGCGCTGTTCGCTGTCGTCGCTCATGGACCGCAGCTATTCCATGCACATGGGCGAGGTCGGCCTGCCGCACAAGAAAGTCTATGTGGCCAACCAGCCAGACCTCGTGCAGCGCGTGCTGGTCGACGACATCGCGCATTTTCCAAAGAGTCAAGTAGTGGCCGACATGTTCGGCACGCTGGTGGGCGACGGCTTGATCGTGTCGAACGGCGAAACCTGGAAGCGCCAGCGCCGCATCATGGCGCCAGTTTTCGCCCAGACCCGCAACAAACTGGTGTTCGACCTGATGATGGCGGCGGTTGACGCCATGATGGAGCGGTTCGCGGCGATCGCGGCGGGCGATGGCGAAACTGAAATCGATGTCGAGATGACGCATGTCACGGCGGACGTCATCTACCGGACGATCTTCGGCGAGGCGCTCGACGCCGGGGACGCGCGGCGCACCTTCGGGGCCTTCCAAGCCTTTCAGGAGGCGGCCTTCGCCCATGGCATGGCACGCATGGTGGGCCTGCCGTCATTTCTAGCTGGCGGCGGGCTTGGCAATGCCAAGGGGCAGGCCAAAATCATCCGCGATCTTCTCGACCCGAAAGTGAAGGCACGCTACGATGACTTTCACGCCGGGCGCCAGCATTCGGGCAATGACATTCTCGGCGCGCTGATCGCCGCGACGGACCCGGCAGACGGCAGTCATTTCGACCTGCGCGAACTATCAGAACAGGTGGCCATGCTGTTCCTCGGCGGGCATGAGACATCGGCCAGCACATTGGCATGGAATTTCTTTCTCATCGCCAAGGACCAGCCGGTTCAGGAGCGCATGTATGCGGAAGTGAAAGCCGCACTTGGGCAGCGGGCGCCGGGTTATGGCGATATCCGCAAGTTGAAATTCACGCGCAATGTGTTCTCGGAGACGCTGCGGCTTTATCCGCCCATCGCGTTCCTGCCGCGTGACGCGGCCTGCCCGATGCAGATGCGCGACAAGAACATTGCCAAGGGTGCCGTGGTGCATGTATCGCCGTGGCTGATGCAGCGCCACCGGCGCTATTGGAAAGCGCCCGACGAATTCGATCCAGACCGCTTCGATCGCGCTGAATCAGACGAGAGCCTGCGCTCGTGCTATTTCCCTTTCAGCAAAGGCCCGCGCGTCTGTATCGGCGCCTCCTTCGCCCAGCAGGAAGCCATTCTGGTTCTGGCCAATCTGGTGCGGCGCTACCGATTTGACTGCATACCGGGCGTCGAACCCAAGCCCATCGGCAGGCTCACGGTGCGCTCCGAGAACGGCATCCGGCTGAAGGTCACGCAACGCCTCACGTCTTGATGGCGTCGATCAAGGGCCGATTCTGGCGGCGGATGGCGGCGCGAAGTTCCGTCATCGTCATCTTCGCCGACTTGACGAAAACAATAAACATCATGTTCATGTTGTTGAAGATCAATTCGCCGACGGCGCGCGGATCAATGCCGGTCCTGATCAAGCCCAGCCCTTGCAGCTTTTCCACCAGGCCGCAGGTCTGCCGGGCAAGGGCCACGTCAAGCTCGGCATAGGTCTCGCCGGAGGGACTTTCGGGCTGCTGCGTCGAGATGGCCATGGCGTGACGCCACATCTCCTTGCTGAGATAAACTTGCGAATGCTCAACATAGGTGCCGAGCAGATTGTCGATGGCCTTTTCGGCGCTGCGCGGTGGGCGGGCGACGACCTTGGCGCCACCGTGCAGCACCTCATTCACCTCCATGGCAACGATGGCGACCAGCAGGTCGCCCTTGTTCTGGTAGTAATTATAGATGGTGCCGATCGAAACTTCCGCTGCGGCGGCGATGGCCTCCATCTTCACGGCCTCATAGCCAAATTTGCGGAAAAGCTCGGCGGCGGCCTCAAGGATGCGTTCGAGGCGGAAGGCTTTCTGTCTGGCGCGCAGTCCGGTCATGAACTCAGGATTGCACAATTTTGGAATTGACTCAATTTTAGAATTGGTTCATTTTTCTGAAAATACAACCGCCAGGGAGCGAACGTCATGATCAAGAGCCTTGCCCGGCATTTTGCCGGAATGTCTTTCGCGGTGCTTGCCGTTATCGGCACCGCCGCCGCCGCCGATCTCAATGCGCTGGTATGGTGCGACCACTCCGATCCCAATGTGCTGAAGCCTTTCGAGGACGCCAATGGCATCAAGGTCAACGTCAAGGAATTCGAGGGCACGGGGGCCGGCCTCGCCATTGTCGAGCAATCGCAGCCGGGCGACTGGGACGTGATGGTGATCGATTCCATCGACGTGCGTCGCGGCGTCGAGCGCGGACTGTTCGACGCGCTTCCCGACGACAAGCTGCCGATGGCCGATCTCTTTCCGGAAGTGAAGATGGATTCGAGCACGGTGATCGATGGCAAGCGCTACGGCGTTACCGAGAAGTTCGGCTACAACACCCTGGGCTACAACAAGACCAAGACCGATGCCGCCGACATGCAGACACTGGCCTCGCTGCTCAGTGACAAATACAAAGGCCGCATCGCCATTTATGACTATTACCTGCCGGTCATCGGCATGGCCGCCATGGCCATCGGCAAGAAGACCTCGGAGATCACCGAGGCCGACCTTCCGGCGATCAAGGAGGTCCTCATGAAGATGAAGGCCAACGCCAAGGCAGTCACCGACGTCGCCGCCAGCCAGACAGCGCTGGCCACCGGCGAGGCCGACATCCTGGTGGGAGGTGGTGAATGGGTGACGGCGGGCATCGCCAAGGAAAACCCCGATCTCGACTTCTCGATCCCCAAAGAGGGCGCCGTGCTGTGGTCGCAGTCGCTGGCCATGTTCAAAGATTCCAAGAACAAGGACATGGCGCTGAAATTCATCCAGTACATCATGAGTCCCGATGGCCAGGCGCGGCTTGCCACCTCATCGTGTTACTGGGGTATGCCCGCCAATACCAAGGCATCACTCACTGATGACCAGAAGAAAATCCTGCGCTTCGCCGAGCAGCCCGAGTTCCTGAAGCGCGCCCAGCCCTATCCGGCCCCCGGCGAGGCGCTTGACAAGAAGATGCAGGACCTGTGGACTGAGATGCTGCAGGCGCAGTGAACCCGTCCACTTACAATCGCAGCGGCTGGATCAGCGTCACACCGGCATTGCTGTGGACGCTGGTCTTTTTTGTTGTGCCCTTCGTGGTGATGGCGGTGGTGAGCCTCTATCCCAAGGGTGGCGCGGGTTTCAGCTTCGACAACTATGCGCAGTTCTTCAACAACCCCAGCTACTACCGGGCGCTGTTCAACTCGCTGGAAGTCACCGCACTGGTTACGCTGATCTCCATCCTGCTAGCTTATCCTTTCGCGTGGATACTCGCTTTCATCGTGCCGGAGCGCTGGCAGCGCCTGACGCTGATGCTGGCGGTGCTGCCGTTCTGGACTTCCTATGTGGTGCGCTCCTATTCCTGGCTGCTGGTGCTGGCGGAAAAGGGCATCATCAACACCACGCTGATGAATATTGGATTGCTGTCCGAACCCGTACAACTTGCCAATACGCGGGCCGCGACGGTCATCGGCTTCGTGCATTTCTTCGTCATGCTGCTGACGCTGACGATCTTTGCCAACCTGAAACAGCTTTCACCCAATTACCGCAAGGCCGCCGCAGATCTTGGTGCCTCGCCGCTGCAGAGCTTCATCCATGTCATCCTGCCGCTGACGCTGCCCGGCATCATGGTGGGCGCTTTTCTCACTTTTGTGCTGGCCATCGGCGATTACATCACGCCGCAGATATTGGGCGGCAACAATGAACTGCTCATGCCGCAGCTTATCATGATGCAGATCGGGCGGCGCGGCGACTTCCCGCTGGCCTCGGCCCTGTCATTGATCCTCATGGTGGTGGTCAGCATCGCCTATCTCGGTTGCGCCCGCTGGCTGAAGATCGAGCGGGCGTGATGACGCGGATCATTTCCACCCTCTACGCGGTGCTCATCTATGGCTTCATCTTCCTGCCGGTGCTGGTGCTGATCCTGTTCTCCTTTCAGGGCACACTGTTTCCCATTCCGCCCTTCAACGGGCCGTCGCTGCGCTGGTATGGGGCGGTGCTGGGTGACGCGCGGCTGACGGCGGGGCTGGTGAACTCGCTATTCGTGGCGGTCATCTCATCCGGCCTTGCCACACTGCTGGGCTTCCTCTCGGCCTGGGGTTTCGCACGCTTTCCGCTGCCGGCGTCCGGATTGCTCCGTGGGCTGATCACCCTGCCCCTGACGGTCAGTTATCTCATCATCGGCATGGGACTGCTGGTGTTCTTCTCATGGATCGGCATGCCCAAGTCACTTGTTGCGGCGGGGATCGGCCATGTGGTCATCAACCTGCCGCTGTGCTTTGCCATCATCTACAGCCAGATGGGTGATCATCAGGCCAACATCGAGCGCGCCGCGCGTGACCTGGGTGCTGCTGACTGGCAGGTGCTGATGCTGGTCACGGCACCGATGCTGTGGCCCGCACTCTTCGCCAGCTTCTTCCTGTCGATGACATTTTCGTGGGATGAGTTCGTCATCGCCTTCCTGCTGACGCGCTTTGATACAACGCTTCCCGTCGAAATCTGGAACCTGCTGCGCGCCGGGCTGAACCCCAAGACCAATGCGGTGGGGTCACTGGTGTTCGGCGTGTCGATCGTGCTGGCCGTCATCTTCGAACTCATCGCTTTCAGGAAACGCCCGCAATGACCGGCCTTGTCTCGATCGAGCACATCTCGCACAGCTTCGGGCCGGTGAAAGTGCTCGACGATGTGTCGCTGGCCATTGATCCCGGCAGCTACACAGTGCTGCTGGGGCCTTCCGGCTCCGGAAAAACCACGCTGCTGTCGATCCTCGGCGGGTTTCTTCAACCCTCGCAAGGCCGCGTGACAATCAAGGGCGTCGACTGCACCGCCATGGCGCCGACCGAGCGGCCCACGGCAACCGTGTTTCAGGACTATGCATTGTTTCCGCACATGAGCGTCGGCGGCAATGTCGGCTTCGGCTTGCGCATGGCCGGCATGGCACGCACCGAGCGCGAAGCGAAGGCACGCGACATGCTGGGCATCGTCGGGCTGGCGCAGGCTTTCGACAAGAAGCCGCATCAACTGTCGGGCGGCCAGCGCCAGCGCGTGGCACTGGCCCGGGCGCTGGTGGTTGCACCCGCCGTATTGTTGCTGGACGAACCACTGGGGGCGCTCGATCTCAAGCTCCGGCGGCAGATGCAGGATGAATTGAAGGCTATCCAGAAACGTGTTGGCACGGCTTTCGTGCATGTGACCCATGACCAAGAGGAAGCCATGGCGCTGGCCGATCATGTCGTCGTCATGAATAACGGCCGCATCGAGGATGAGGGTCCGCCGCAACAGGTCTATGGCCAGCCGGCCACGCGCTTCAGCGCGACGTTCATGGGCGAAAGTACGATTCTCGCGGGCCGCGTGATGGCGAACGGCGAGATTGCCACCGCCCTTGGCCGTTTTGCCGCTGCCGCGCGCAAGGCCGGCGATACGGTTCTTGTGGCAATCCGGCCGGAGCATCTCACGCTCGGCTCCGGTACAAACGCCAAGGTGACCGACGTGGTCTATCAAGGCAGCTTCAAGCGCGTGACCGCCATGCTTGGTGACGTTACGCTGCTGGCCCGTGTTGCCGCCGAATCCCAAGTGAAACCCGGCGACGTTGTGGCTTTCGCCTGCGATCCGCGGCGCGCCGTCATTCTCAGGGATTGAATCATGCTGCAGCAGATCGGCGCACAAAGTTGGTATGAAACCATCCGCATGGGCGATGACGTCACGCTGATCCATGAGCCGTGGATCAAGCCGTTCTTCCGCTGCAACATGTGGCATGTGCGCGGGAGGGACCGCGACCTGTTGTTCGATACGGGGCTTGGTCATTTCAGTCTGCGCCAGCATGTGACGCTGGTTGCGGAGCGGGCGCTGCTCTGCGTGGCCAGCCATACGCATTTCGATCACATTGGCTGTCACCATGAGTTTCCGCTATGTTGCGTGCATCGGGCCGAAGCGGAAATCCTCGCCGATCCGCGCAATGAATGGACCTGTGCCGACCGCTATGCCACCGACGGCATGTTCGACGGTTTTCCCGAAGGCTGGGACCAAAGCAAATATCAAGTTAAACCGGCCCGCGCCGAACGGCTTGTGGCGGAAGGCGACATCATCGATCTCGGCGACCGGCATTTCGAGGTGATCCATACACCGGGCCATTCGCCGGGCGGCATCGGGCTGTTCGAGGCCAGCACTGGCATCCTGCTGTCGGGTGACATCATCTATGACGGGCCGCTGATCGATGATGCCTATCATTCGGTGAAGGCGGATTACGCAACGACCCTGGAGCGCCTCGCGGGCCTGCCGGTCGCGGTTATTCACGGTGGACATTTCCCCAGCTTCGGGCCAACGCGCTATCGCCAGCTGATCGAGGAATATCTGGCGGGCCAGCGGGTGGCAGGCTGTCATCTGGCGTAGAAACAACCGCGCCGAACCGTTATAGGTCGCGGGACAAGGGGCGCACGCGGCATGCTGACATGGATCACACTGGGTTTTCTGATGGGGCTTCAGCACGCGCTGGAGGCCGACCACATCGCCGCCGTCGCCTCGCTCACCAGCAACAAGACCGGCCTGCGTAACATTGCCCGCCACGGCGCCATCTGGGGGATCGGACACGCCCTGTCGCTGGCACTCTTTGGGGGTGCGGTCTTCGCGCTGAAGCTGTCACTCACCGAACAACTGTCCAGCTTTCTCGAATTCGCCGTCGGCGCCATGCTGGTGGTGCTGGGCGGCCGCGTAATCTATCGCATGGTGCGCG
>JBKJQD010000241.1:0-10477 GCA_046594125.1 Aestuariivirga sp. | reverse complement strand
ACTGATCATGGCGGCGGCGGGGCGCCATCAGGTGCCAGCGGGAGGTGCTCTGGCGGTCGACCGCGACGGGTTTTCGGCGGAGGTGACGGCGCTGATTGAGGCCCATCCGCTGATCAGCATCGCGCGCGGAGAAGTGGCGGGGTTGCCGCCTGCCGAATGGGATAGCGTCATTGTTGCCACCGGCCCCCTGACCTCGACAGCGCTCGCCGAAGCCATCCGTACACTGACGGGTGAAGACGCGCTGGCCTTCTTCGATGCCATCGCCCCCATCGTGCACCGCGAGTCGATCGGCATGGACACCGCCTGGTTCCAGTCGCGCTACGACAAGATGGGTCCCGGCGGCACCGGCAAGGATTATATCAACTGCCCGATGACGCGTGAACAATACGACGGGTTCATCCGTGCGCTGATCGATGGCGAGAAGGGCGGCTTCAAGGAGTGGGAGAAATCCACGCCCTATTTCGACGGCTGCCTGCCCATTGAAGTGATGGCCGAGCGCGGGCCGGAAACGCTGCGCCATGGACCGATGAAGCCGCGCGGCCTGACCAATGCCCACGCACCGCAAGACAAGCCCTATGCCGTGGTGCAGCTCCGCCAGGACAACAAGCTCGGCACGCTTTACAACATGGTGGGCTTTCAGACGAAACTGAAACATGCCGATCAGGTGCGGGTATTCCGCAGCATTCCGGGGCTTGAAAATGCCGAATTCGCCAGGCTCGGCGGGTTGCACCGCAACACCTTCATCAACAGCCCAAGGGTGCTGGACGCGCAGTTGCGGCTCAAGGCCGATCCACGCCTGCGCTTTGCCGGGCAGATCACCGGGGTCGAAGGTTATGTCGAGAGTGCGGCGATGGGCCTGATGGCCGGGCGCATGGCGGCAGCCGAAAGGAAGGGAGAAACCTTCCTGCCACCGCCACCGACCACCGCCCATGGCGCGCTGCTCAACCACATCACCGGCGGCCATATCGAGACCACCGATGCACGCGGTTCCTCGTTCCAGCCGATGAATGTCAATTTCGGCCTGTTCCCGCCGATTGAAAAGATCAGGAAGCTGGAGGGTAAGCGCCTCAGCCATGCCGAGCAGGCCGTCGCCCGCAAACGCGCCTACACGGCCCGCGCCATGGCCGATTTCATGGGCTGGCTCAGCGGTGCTACGGCGCTGGCCGCAGAATGAGCCAGAAGCGCATGTTGCCCAATTGCGGCGTGGAGTTGCCATTGGCGTAGAACTGGTCGATGGCAATGGTGACACCGGGCGACAGGTCGAAGGTGATGGAGGGCTGCACCGACTGATCCGCCGAAAGCCTGGCCTTCACCTGTTTCAGCAAATCAGCGAGCGGATAATCGATGCGGCGATTTTCCAGAATGATGGTTAGCACCGTGGCATCGAACATGGCGGACATCGGCGGCTGTGGTGTCTTGGTATCATAGCGCTGCGTGGCCTGTAACGGACCGATCAGACTGGCGCCCTGGGGCATGGCGATGGTGGCCGGGCGGTTGGCGGTGAAATTGACGTAATCCGCATCGGGCGTCGACATGCTGAAACCCAAACGCTCCGACAGCATGCCGGTCAGCGCCCAGTCCTCGCCGTTGCCGATGAATGGATTCTTGGCATCGTCCGCGAACCACGGGCGCAATCGGCCAAGGCCGCCAGCATCCTTCAAGGCGATCAGCATCGAATAACCAGCCGACGCGGTGGTGGCGTCAAGCCGCTTGCTGTCCTTGGCCAGCTTGCCGTCCGCGAGGATGCCATGGTTTTCCAGCAGTGCCACGAGACGCGTGAACTGGCTCGACACGGTGAGGCCATTGGCCCCCATCGGCCCCACCGCGCCGACCAAAAGCAGCAGCGCCGCAGCGCCAAGAATGGCGCGCATGTCGGCGCGGTTGCGGCGGATGGCGAGATAGAGAACCAATGCCGCCACCCAAACTGCGACAAGGATGATGCCATAGCGGTCGGGTGTCACGCCATAATCCGCAAGGCGGCGCTGGATGGCAACGGCCAGCAGCACGGCGGGTGCCACCAGCAGAAAGAACCAAAAGCGCATGAACAGCCGCAGCAGCCTGGTCCCCTGCTCGCGCCACGGCCAGGCAACGAGCCAGGTCGCCGTGCCGCCGATCGCAAAGATCGACACCATGGTGGCCACCTGGCCATGCGGCAGTTCGCCGTCGAGGATGATCTTGATGCCATAGGCGTGGAGGATCAGCGCGTAGATGGCGATGACCGGCACGGCCACATAGTTGATCAGCACCGAGACGCCGCGTTCGAGCAGCGTGCCGCGCTGGGTTTCGATGACGATGCCCTCTTCAAGATCGCGCGGCACCAGCGACAGGCCATAGAGCGGCGCCACCAGCGCCATGGCGGTGAGCCAGATATGCTCATGCAGCTGGCCGTAAAGCCCCACGCCAAACAGCAGGTTCAGCGCCTCGACGATGGCCGACAGGCCAGCGCCAAACAACAGGCCGATGATGGCGGCGAGAAGGACTGCCAGGCCAAGCCGGAGGTTGAACAGCCACAGGGCCTCTTGGCCGGCGCCGCTTCGCAGATAGGGTGCGATCATCAGTACCGGCATCAATCCGGCGAAGAGGAACAGCAGATTGGTGCTGAAGACTTTGGTGAAAAACCCAAGACCGGCAGCGGCAGCGGCGGCGGCGAGCGCCAGCATGATGCCGAAGAGTTTTGGCAGCTTGCGCCCCTCCGCAAAGAGATGGGCTGCGCCGGCGGCGATGAAGGCTGCCGCGGCGCCCGTGGCGACGTTGAACCCCTGCTCGCCGTTACTGATGGCAAAGAGATTGCTGTAGATGAAGAGCGCCACGGACAGCGCTGCGGGTACCGGGAAACGCAGGAGCGTCGCCGAAAGATCGGGAACCAGACGCTCAAACCGTGCCGCAAGTCCCATGGTCCGTTCTCTTCATTCATAAGCGTCTTCGCCCCGCGCCAGCGGGGAGAAGAAGGGGACCCATCGCGTCTTCGCGATGGGGGAGAAGAGGGGCACCCGGGTGCTTCATTGTATATTGCCCGGTGGCCCCTCTCCTATCCCACCGCTTCGCGGCGGGCCCCTTTCCTCTCCCCTCTATCGAGGGGCGAGGACATCTAAAACCTGTTGTGCCGCGCCGCCCACCAGATCGATAGCTGGCGGCGGAATTGTGATGGGCCTTGCTTGCCCAAGTAAAGCTCCGTGGTGCTGACGGGCAGAAAAGCCGGAAGTGCGGCTGGCGGGACGGTATTGCACAGCGCCCGTGCCTCGGCCAGCCGCAGCCGCGCATGGGCAATCGCCGATGGTCTGTCCATGCCGGGCGGCAGAAGGTGCTGAGGCTCATCATGAACCTTCAAGGCCAGACCGTAGGCAACGCCCGCAAGGCCTGCGGCTTCGGCGCCGGCTTGTGCCGCCTCACCGGCCAGAATGAGGGCGGCCATCTGGATCAGCGCCGAAGAAGTCTCACCGAGATAGGCCTCAAGCTCGGCAAGGCCCAGCATCGGATCGTCATAGAGATCAAATTGACGGGCCTCGACCAGTCCGCGTAGCGCGTGCTGCGGCAGGCCCGCGGCCTTGACCGCCAAGGCGAGCTCTCCGGCGACCGGATGGGCCGGGACCACGCCGCCGTAAATCCCGTCGAGCGTGTCGAGCCACCATTGCTGGCGGATCAGGCCGATCTGCGGCTCGCTGACGGCGGTGGCAATACGGGCGATCTCGATGTCTAAGGCATAGAGTGCGAACAGCTGGCGCCGCTTCTCATCAGGCGCAAAGAGGCTGGCCAGATAGCGGTCCCTGGCGCTGTCGCGCACCAGATCGCGGCAATGGTCCGCCGCACTGCTCATCCGGTTTCGGCCACGGCGGTCAGTGCCGCTGCCACCTTGCGGCCTTCGGCCAGAAGCAGGTTGTAGGTGCTCAGCGCAAACGCCGTGGCCATGAAATCAAGCTGGATGCCGCTGCGTTCAAAGCTATCGCGCACACTACGCGGCGGGCGCACCATGTCGCGACCGGTGCCGAGAAGCAGCAGATCCACGGCGTCTCGTTCGGCAAGGACGGGTGCGAAGTCCTGTTCATTCCAGGCATAGATGCCGCTCGGCAGCAGCAGGATCGATCCGCGATGCGACATTCCGGCAAAACGGAAGCCGCCGCTGCCATAGGCATCAATTGGCGGGCGCCCGGGATAGAAGGCCGTCAAGGCCTTGCGGCAGCCGCCGCGCGCGCTCCCGCCTTGACGTTTTCACGCACCGTGCCGAGCAGCAGAAGAACTGGCGAGGCAATGAAATACGAGGAATAGGTCCCGACGATGACGCCCCAGATCATGGTGAAGGTGAAACCGCGCAGCACTTCGCCGCCGAAAATATAGAGCGCCAGCAGGGCCACCAGCACGGTGACCGAGGTCAGCACGGTGCGTGGCAGCACCGAGTTGATCGAGAAATCGATCAGGTCGGCCAGCGGCATGGACTTATACTTGCGCAGGAACTCGCGGATGCGGTCGAAGATCACCACCGTATCGTTGAGCGAATAGCCGACGATGGTGAGGATGGCGGCGATGATCTGCAGGTTGAACTCGATGCCGAGTAAACAGAACAGGCCGATTGTCAGCAAAACGTCGTGCAGCAACGAGAAGACCGCCCCAATGGCAAATTGCCACTCGAAGCGGAACCACACATAGATCAGCACACAGATGATCGACAACACCACGGCGAGAATGCCTTCCTGGGCCAGTTCGCCGGACACCTTGGGGCCCACGACTTCGACGCTGCGGTACTCGACGCCAGTACCCAGCGCCTGCTTGATCTTGCTGATGGCATTTTGCTGGGCTTCTTCTCCGCCATCCTGTGTTCCGATACGGATCAGCACGTCATTGGGTGAGCCAAACTCCTGGAGTTCCGCCTGGCCGAGGCCCAGCCCGTCGATGGTGGTACGCAAGCTGTCAATGTTGGCGGGCTGCTCTGTCCGGATGGTCAACACCGTGCCGCCCTTGAAGTCGACACCGACATTGAGGCCGACGAATATAAACAGCAGGATAGAGGCGGCGCACAATATGCCAGAAACGATGAAGCCGAAGCGGCTCACCCTCATGAAGGCGATCTTGGTATCATCCGGAATGAAGCGAATGGGTTTCATGGCAAACCTCCGCTCCTAGAGCGGAACCTCCTTCGGACGCCTGATCTTGACCCAGGTCGCAACAATCAACTGGGTCAATGTAAAGGCCGTGAATATGGTGGTGATGATACCGATTGACAGGGTGATGGCGAAGCCGCGGATCGGCCCGGAACCGATGCCGAACAGCACACCGGCGGCAATGAGTGTTGTCAGGTTGGCGTCGAGTATGGTGGCCAGGGCTTCCCTAAATCCGGTTTCGATGGCGTTTATGGCGGTGCGGCCGTTGCGCCATTCCTCGCGGATGCGCTCAAAGATCAGCACATTCGAGTCAACCGCCATGCCCATGGTCAGAACGATGCCAGCGATGCCCGGAAGTGTCAGTGTGAATCCGAAGAACGACATCACCGCCAGCAGCATCAGCAGGTTGGCAAGCAAAGCCAGATTGGCAAAAATGCCGAAGAGGCCATAGGCGATGAGCATGAAGGCGACAACGCCCGCCAGGCCAATGATCGAGGCGATGAGACCGGCCCGGATCGAATCCGATCCAAGGCTCGGGCCAACGGTGCGCTCTTCGACGATGGTGAGTTTGGCTGGCAGGGCGCCGGAGCGCAGGACGATGGCCATGTCGGCGGTTTCCTGACTGGTGAAGCTGCCGGATATCTCGCCTGATCCACTGGGGATTGGCCCGTTGATCACCGGATAACTTACGATCAAATCGTCAAGAATGATGGCGAAGGGCTTGCCGACGTTTTCACGCGTCAGCTTGGCGAAGCGTTCGGCCCCCTTGGTGTTGAAGCGGAACGAGACCACCGGATCATTGTTCTGGCCAAACGACGGCTTGGCATCGACGAGGTCGGCGCCATCCACCGTGGCGCGGCTCGATGTCTGCACCCACAGGGTTTTTGGCCCATCGGGGCGGCCGGGATCATCCTTGGTTCTGAGTTCCTTGCATTCCGGCGGCGGGTTCTGGCCATCCACCGTCTTCTGCGCCTCGCACAGCAACTGGAAGGTCAGCTTGGCGGTCTTGTCGAGGCGGGATTTGATCTCGTCGCTGTTCTGGAGGCCGGGCAACTGGATGGTGATACGGTCTTTGCCCTGTTGCCGGATCGTCGCCTCGATAATGCCGTCGGGATTGATGCGCTTCTCGACGATCTTGATCGATTGCGAGACGGCGCTGGCAACCTTGCCGTCAATGCCCACGTCGTTGAACGTGAAGGTCAGCTGCTGGCCATCGGCACTCAGGTCGAACAGGCTGGGTTGCGCGCCCGCTCCAAACAATCCGGCGTCCACGGGAGCGATGGCCTTCTTCAGCGCGGCCTTCGCCGTTTCAACATCCTCGGCCTTGCTGATGCGCACTCTGACACCATTGTCGAAGCGGTTGATGCCGCTGTAGGCGATGCGCCCTTCGCGCAAGCTCGAGCGGATGTCACCCGTCAGTTGCTCGACAAGGTGGTTGCGCAAGTCGTTGCGGTCAATCTCCAGCAGGATGTTGGAGCCGCCCTGCAAGTCGAGGCCCAGGGTGATGGTGCCGAGGCCATAGGCCTTCAGCTTCTCCCGCATGTCCCCCGGTAAAACATTCGGCAAAGCGACGATCAGGGCGAGGATCACCGCGCCGATGATCGACAGCGACTTCCAGCGGGGAAAGTGCAGCATCGGGCGTTACTTGCTTT
Source organism: Aestuariivirga sp. (assembly GCA_046594125.1). GTDB lineage: Bacteria > Pseudomonadota > Alphaproteobacteria > Rhizobiales > Aestuariivirgaceae > Aestuariivirga. Next base: position 3,732 of record JBKJQD010000241.1, on the reverse strand, counting down.
CGGCCTTGACCGGCTCGCCCTTGGCGCGCACGTCGCTGATGCCGGAGCGCAGCACCCGCACTTTCACGTTGTCGCCGACTTCGACCTGGAGTTCATGGTCATCGACGATCTTGGTGACCTTGCCGATCAGGCCGCCACTGGTGATGACAGTGTCGCCACGGGCGATCTTCTTGAGCAGTTCCTGATGTTCCTTCGCCTTCTTCTGTTGCGGGCGGATCAGCAGGAAGTAAAACACCACCATGATCATGAGGAGCGGCAGGACCATGCCGAAGAGGTCTCCCATGCCGGGTGAACCGGCGGCTTGGGCGTAGGCAGGTGTAATGAACACGCAAAGTCTCCCGATTTGAAGCTGGCCGGAATATAGCGACGGTTCGCGCCATTGCAACCAATGGATTGGATCGGCTTTACGGCCTGTCCCGCCTCGGATAAGAGGCTCGGATGACACAGGAAACCGACTTGCAGCTGCTCGCCCGCATCGCCGCGGCACTGGAGCGCCTGGCGCCGCCCGAAGCCCGGCCCGCCGATTTCGCCCGCAATGACGCCTTCGTCTGGCATGCCGCGGCGCTGTCGCTTGATCCGGTGGCGCGTGTCAACCGGGTGGAGATCGATCTGCTCAAGGGTATCGACCTGACGCGCGACATCCTGCTCGACAACACCGAGCGCTTCGCCGCGGGCCTGCCCGCCAACAACGCGCTGCTGTGGGGGGCGCGCGGCATGGGCAAGTCATCGCTGGTGAAGGCCGCGCACCACCAGATCAACACCAGGCACGGCGGCGCCTTGCGCCTCATCGAAATTCACCGCGAAGACATCGAGAGCTTGCCCGCCCTGATGAGCATCCTGCGCCAGGCGCCAGATTACCGCTTCATCGTGTTCTGCGATGATCTGTCTTTCGATGCTGATGATACGTCCTACAAGTCGCTCAAGGCGGCACTTGACGGCGGCATCGAGGGGCGCCCGTCCAACATGATTTTCTATGCCACCTCGAACCGCCGCCACCTCCTGCCGCGCGACATGATCGAGAATGAGCGCTCCACCGCCATCAACCCGTCGGAAGCGGTGCAGGAGAAGGTGTCACTGTCGGACCGCTTCGGCCTGTGGCTCGGCTTCCACAATTGCTCGCAGGACGAATTCTTCGACATGATTGAAAGTTACGCCAGATACTTCGACCTGAAGGTGAGTGCTGAGGCACTGCGGGCCGGAGCCATCGAATGGTCCGCGACACGCGGCAGCCGCTCGGGCCGTGTGGCCTGGCAGTATATCCAGGACTTGGCGGGAAAACTCGGGCAGAGGATCGAGGGCTAGGGCCTACCCCAGTTCGCGTTCGATGCGGTCCCACTCCTCGATCGATCTGGCGACGGGCAGCATGATGTGCTCCTGAAATGCGGAACGGCGCTTGATGGCTTCGAACCATTCGTCGAGATGGGGCACGGCGGGGCGTTCGAAGTCCATGCCGAGCAGGCGCCAGTAATAGACGCCCATGGCGATATCGCCAAAACTGAAGGCATCGCCTGCAAACCAGTCGTGGCGCGACAAATGCTCATCGGCAATGCGCAACGCTTTCGACAGGTGTGGCTTTGCTTCAGCGATGGCCACCGGGCGGCGCTTGGCCAGCGGCAGGCGCACGGTGTTGAAGAAGACGGTCACCGCCGGAGGAATGAAGGTCGATTGCTGCCATTCCATCCACTGCTCCGCCGCCGCCAAAGCCCGCGGTTCCTGCGGGCGCAGCAGACCGGCGCGATAGCGAGCCGCGAGATAGCGGACGATGGCATTTGATTCGAACATGACGACATCGCCGTCCTGGATGACCGGGATCAGGCCGTTGGGATTCATGCGCAGATAGTCAGCATCGTGGTTGCCGCCAAAGCTGCCGCCGACCGCTTCCCTGGAGAAGGGCAAATCCAGTTCGCCCAGCGTCCACAGCACCTTCTGGACATTGGCGGAACTGCGCCGTCCCCACACTTTGATCATGGCTATGCTCCCGTTTCGGCAAAGCATGCGCCGCCATTGAGAAAATGCAAGAGCCCGGGCATACCCGCCCGGGCTTTGCAGGTCGGCGCTGTCATGCCGGATCAGTTCGAGGCGGTGGAGGACGCCAGGAACTTCATGGGATCGAGGGCGGTGGCGCCTTTGCGCACTTCGAAGTGCAGCTGCGGGCTTGATACGGAGCCGGTCTGGCCTGCCTTGGCGATCACGTCGCCGCGTTTCACGGTATCGCCGCGCTTGACGAAAAGCTCCTTGGCATGGGCGTAGGCGGTGACATAGCCACCCTCATGGCGGATCAGCACCAGGTTGCCGTAACCTTTAAGCTCGTTGCCGGCGTAGGCGACGACCCCGCCATCGGCGGCGCGGATGCTGGTGCCTTCCGGCACCGAGATATTGATGCCTTCATTCTTCAGGCCATTGGGCTTGCCACCGAAGTTGGAAATGACCTTGCCGCGCACCGGCCAGCGCATGCCGGCAACGGTTGTGTCGACGGGTTGGACCTGGGCCATCTTCTCCGGCTGTGGCACGGCTGACACCACGTTCTCGGTGGCATCCGCTTTGGGCAGCGCTGCGGCGGTCTTGACCGGCTTGGCGATCTTGCTGGCCGTGGCGCTGTCGTCGGTCTCCACCACGGCGAGTTTCTTGGGCGGTGCAACCTTGTCCGCCTGCTTCATAGCGAAAGGTGTGCCCGAGGCGCCCGGAATCTTCACCTTCTGGCCCAGGTGCAACTGGGTGTTGTGGCTCAAGCCATTGGCATCGGCAATGGTATAGGGCGAGACGCCATACTTGCGGCCGAGCGAGAACAAGGTGTCGCCGGAGCCCACTTCATGCTGGTTGCCCGCGGCGGCCATGGTGTGGCGCGGCTTGCGTGGCTGCGGCAGGGCGGCAGAGCTGCCGCCCGGAATGCGCAGGACCTGCCCGGAATGGACGGCATAGGGCGGTTTGATGCGGTTGGCGGCGGCCAGTTCGGCGACCGCCAGGTTGTTGGCGCGGGCGATGGAATAGAGCGTCATGCCTTGCCCCACCGTGACGGTGCCGCCCACCGCTGCCGATGGCGCCTCGATCACCGGCTCGACGGTTTCGCTGGCGGCCTGCCTGGTAATCTCGGGCTGCTTGTAAGCCGGCGCCTTGTACTTGGCGGTGTAGTTGTAAGCTGGCGGTTTCACCGAAGCATTGGCCAGGGGGCGCGAGACAATGGCATCGCTGCCCTCATCGGCGGCGGCTTCCTTGACCATCTTCTGCTTGGGAACAGAAGCCGTGTAAACCGGATCGCTATCGGAGGGATTGGATGCGAAGCGGTCCATGGCGCCGGAACACGCCGACAGCATCAACGCCGCGGCCACGGACATGAGTAACTTCGGATTGACTAGGCCATGAACGACACGCGAGGTAGAGGCTGACATACGCGAACTCCGCAACAAACTGACAAGATGAAAATGACTTGTTTAGGTTAAGGGAGCGTTAGCGGCGCGGCATGGTTTACAGGGCATGACACAATATTTCAAAGGTGTGCGCTATCCAGTGTGACGCGCTTCCCCCTCTCCCACAATCTTATGGGGGAGAGGGTTGGGGTGAGGGGGTGGCTGCCGCGAGTGCAATACTTTGAGTTTTCGTTACGGGGCCACCACCCCCTCACCCTGCCCTCTCCCCCGCTGCGCGGTGGAGAGGGGAAAAAATGCGAATGATCAGTCCTCGACCACCACCGTGGCGCCGACCTGGACGCGGTTATAGAGGTCGATCACTTCCTCA
>JBKJQD010000201.1:0-5164 GCA_046594125.1 Aestuariivirga sp. | reverse complement strand
GTTCTTCAGCGCCGGCATCACCGAAGACATCATCACCGATCTGTCCAAGGTGTCGGGCCTGTTCGTCCTCAGCCGCAACACCGTGTTCCTGTACAAGGGCAAGGCGGTCGGCATCGAGAAGGTCGCGAAAGAGCTTGGCGTGAGCTATGTCGTTGAAGGCAGCGTTCGCAAGGCGGGCAACCGGGTGCGGATCAATGCCCAGTTGATCGAAGGGGCGACCGGCGGCCATGTCTGGGCTGATCGCTATGACCGCGACCTGACCGACATCTTTGAAGTGCAGGACGAGATCACCAAGACCATCGTCGATCAGCTGAAGGTCAAGCTGCTGCCCGAGGAAAAGAAGGCCATCGAGCAGGCTCCAACTGCCAATATCGATGCCTATACCTGTTACCTCAAAGGCCGGGAACTGTTTCATCGCGGCTCGAAAACGACCTATGCAAAGGCAAAACAGATGTTTGCCAAGGCCACTGAACTGGACCCCCGCTATGCCCGTGCCTATGCGGGTGCTGCCGATTGCGATTCCTTCCTCTATCTCGATTACAATGCACAAGCGTCTGCGGATGACATCCTTGCGAACTGCGCCCGTGCGCTGGAGCTTGACCCCGGCCTTGCCGAGGCGCGGGCCTCGCGCGGTCTCGCCCTGCACGCGAACCTTCGGTATGACGAAGCGGAAAGGGAATTCAGGCTTGCCATGGCCGCCAATCCCGATCTGTTCGAAGCGCACTATTTCTGGGCACGCAATTGCTATGTGCAGGGCAAGCTGGAAGAGGCGATCACGCATTGGTCCCGTGCAGCCGAGGTCAAACCCGACGATTTCCAGTCCGCGATATTGCCTGCACAAGCCTATCGCTCTTTGGGCCGGATGAAGGACCACGACTGGGCGCTGCACCGGGGCATGGATCGGGCCGAGCGGGCTTTCGCCAAGGATCCCCAGAACACGCGCGCCGCCTACTTCATTGCCAATTGTCTCGCAGCCCTTGGCCAGACCGAAAAGGCCATGGTCTGGACGGCCAAGGCCTTGCCCGCCGATCCGGATGACATCTTGACCCGCTACAACGCCGCCTGCGTCTATGCGATGTGTGGCCAACCTGATCGCGCCTTCGATCTGCTTGAGCCAATGTTGCTGCATACCACTGCCGACATGAAGGCATGGACCCTGAACGATTCGGATTTTGAAGCATTGCATGGTCATCCGCGCTGGCAGAACGTGCTGGCGCTTGCGGGCTGACGGACGGAATGCCGCACTGCCCGGCACAAAGCGACCGATGGCGATGCTCTTGCAGCTCAGCCGTGACCGGATTGGGGCTGATCCTTGGCTCTATTCCCGCTACAAGAAATAACCCGGCCCGGCTACGGCCTCGTTAACGGCGTTGCTTTGACTCGGGTGATTCGGGCGGGCAGCCGTGGCGCGGCAGGGGCACTTGCTCATAGGGGTTGGCGGCAAGCTGTTCGGGGCGCACCGGACAGCGGCGGCTGGGCAGCGGCCTCGCCTCCGGCACCGCCTGCTCGAAGGCCAGGCCCGGCGCGAACGTTCCGGTCCAGTCATCGTCATGTCCCTCCCAGTTCATCGCGGCGGCCGGAGAAGCCACGGCGAGAAGGATCAGGGCGGCCAGCCTCTTCATGGCGGCAGCATAGACCGGAACGCCATGACAATGCCACGCACATTGATGTGTGCAATGCGGCAAAGGCGGCTGGCACCTGCTGGCCTGGTGGGCCATAGTTGCGCTGATGAGTGAATCGCTTCTGATTTCCCACCCGGCCAGCCTGCGCACCTGGATCGGCTATGGCGCCATGTGCCTTGGCATGTTCATGGCTATACTCGACATCCAGATCGTCATCACCTCGCTGCCGGTCATCAATACCGCACTCGGCATCGGCATGGAGCGGATGAGCTGGGTGCAGACCGCCTATCTCATTGCCGAAGTCATCGCCATCCCGCTGACCGGCCTCTTGACCCGCGTGTTCACGCTGCGCTGGCTGTTCGCGGGCGCCATCACGGTATTCACGCTGGCTTCCATCGGCTGCGCCGCCAGCAGCGGGTTTGCCATGCTGATCGCCTTCCGGGTGGTGCAGGGGCTTTCGGGCGGTGTTCTCATCCCGCTGGTGTTCTCGGCGATCTTCCTGCTGTTCCAGCGCGGCATCCAGCAAACCATGGCGACCACATTGGGCGGCGTGCTGGCCGTGCTGGCGCCAGCCTTCGGGCCAATCACCGGGGGCCTTCTGACCGAAAACTTCTCCTGGCACTGGCTGTTCCTCATCAATGTGGGGCCGGGGATCGTGACGCTGCTCGCAGGCGTTGCCTGCCTGCCGCGCGAACGTCCCAAGCTGCATCTGTTCCGCAACCTTGACTGGGTATCGCTGGCCCTTATCGCTTCGGCACTTGCGGCCCTCGAGATCGGCCTCAAGGACGCGCCCGACCTGGGCTGGACGTCTTGGCGGGTGGCGGGCCTGCTGGCGGGTTTCGTGGCCGGCATGGTCTTGGCCGTGATGCGGCGCCATGCGGTCATCGACTTCCACCTGCTGCGTGACCGCAACCTGGCCTTCGGCTGCGCCATTAGCTTCATCCTCGGCATCGGGCTTTATGGTTCAGTCTATCTGATGCCGGTGTTTCTCGCCTTCGTGCGCCACCACGGGCCAATCGAAATCGGCTTCATCATCCTGGTCACTGGTATAGCGCAGGTGGTGACGGCTCCGATCACCATCTGGCTTGACCGCCGCTACGGCGCGCGGCTGCTCACCGGTATCGGATTCATATTTTTCTCCATCGGTCTGGCGATGAGCGGTTTCGGGACCGTGGCGACGGACTATGATGAGATGTTCTGGCCGCAGGTGGTGCGCGGCAGTTTCATCGCCATGTGCATCCTGCCCGCCACACGCTTTGCCCTGGGTTATCTGCCGCTCGAACGGGTGAGCGATGCCAGCGGACTCTATAATTTGTCGCGCAATCTGGGTGGCGCCATCGGCATCGCCCTCATCGACACCGTGCTGTTCACCCGTGGGCCAGTGTTTGCCGGCCAGCTCCGGGACCTGATGGATAGCGCACCCGATGCCGCCGCCCGGCTGCTGGGTGTCACGGTTGCCGATTTCCCTGCCCCTGACGACGCGATGGGGCTGATGGGCTTCATGGACGTGATCCAGGATGCCAGTCTGTCGCTGGCCATCAGCGAGGCTTGGCTCATGCTGGCGGGCCTCAGCAGCCTGGCCGTCGTGCTGGTCTGGGCCATGGGGCCGATTCGGATGACGCCAGGCGTTCCAGCCAACAACCCTGCCGCGAAATTGTGATTATCCACAGCCTCGTCACGAAGCTGTTAATCACTCGTTAACCACTTAAATTTGGTCTGGTGCCATGCGGCCACCGGCGTTAACACATGGCGCTGGGTGTGTGCCTGCTGGATTGAGTCTCCCGCTGGCGGCGTTAAGCCCACGAAACTCTTGAGCTTCCCGCGAGAATCGGATGGACTGTACTTATCCACAGGCCTCGTCAAGCTGTGGACACAAGATATTGTGGTAAGTTTTCGTTAACACACTAGCTATTGACGGCGTGGAGCAGGTTGTAATAAATTCGCGTTCAAGGCTGGGGGCAAAGACCGGAGCTTCTTAGTGTCCGGTCAGGTTAGAAACCACAAGATATAGCCGGAAATTCGAGGGCGGCAGCTTTTCGAGTCTGAGTTTGTGTGAGGAACGCGGGTGGAATCAGCACCGCGAGCGCCTTCGTGCGCCAGCGGCAACGACTTGAAACTTGAGGGACTGAGGAAGATGCATATTGAACGCCGCTACACCAAATCCGGCCAGGACGCCTATGCCGGGATCGAATTCCGCAGGGCGGTGAGCGAGATCAAGAATCCGGACGGTTCGGTGGTGTTCCGGCAGGAAAACATCGAGGTTCCTTCTTCGTGGAGCCAGGTTGCGACGGATATTCTGGCGCAGAAGTATTTCCGCAAGGCGGGCGTCCCAGCGGCCTTGAAGCGCGTCGAGGAGAACAGCATCCCCTCGTGGCTGTGGCGCTCGGTTGCCGATGATGACGCCCTGGCGGCACTGCCGGAGAAGCAGCGTATCGTCGGCGAACGCAAGTCGCAGGAGGTGTTCAACCGGCTTGCTGGCACTTGGACCTATTGGGGCTGGAAGGGCGGCTATTTCGACACGGAAGACGATGCCCGCGCCTTCAACGACGAAATGTGTTTCATGCTGGCCACCCAGAAATGCGCGCCCAACAGCCCGCAGTGGTTCAATACCGGCCTGCATTGGGCCTATGGCATCGATGGTCCGGGCCAGGGCCATCACTATGTCGACTTCGAGACCGGCAAGCTCACCAAGTCGAAATCGGCCTATGAGCATCCCCAGCCGCATGCCTGTTTCATCCAGTCGGTGGCCGATGACCTCGTCAATGACGGCGGCATCATGGACCTGTGGGTGCGCGAGGCGCGGCTGTTCAAATATGGCTCCGGCACCGGCTCCAATTTCTCGTTCCTGCGCGGCGAAAATGAAAAATTGTCGGGCGGCGGCAAGTCGTCGGGCCTGATGAGCTTCCTCAAGATCGGCGACCGGGCGGCGGGCGCCATCAAGTCGGGCGGCACAACGAGGCGGGCCGCCAAGATGGTGGTGGTCGATGTCGATCATCCCGATGTCGAGGACTACATCGAGTGGAAGGTGAAGGAGGAGCAGAAGGTCGCAGCCCTCGTCACCGGCTCCAAGACCGTGCAGAAGCACATGAAGGCGGTGATGAAGGCCTGCATCAATTGCGAGGCCGATGACGACGCCTGCTTCGACCCCGAGAAGAACCCGGCCCTGAAGCGCGAGATCAAGCTCGCCCGCAAGGCGATGGTGCCTGACAACTACATCAAGCGGGTGATCCAGTTCGCCAAGCAGGGCTATGCCGAGATCAAGTTCGACACCTACGACACCGACTGGGATTCCGAGGCCTATCTCACCGTTTCGGGCCAGAACTCGAACAACTTGGTCTCCCTGACCGACGACTTTTTGCGCGCGGTGGAAACCGATGGCGACTGGAACCTGACCGGCCGCACCACCGGCAAGATCACCAAGACGCTGAAGGCCCGCGACCTCTGGGAGAAGATCGGCTACGCCGCCTGGGCGAGCGCCGATCCCGGCCTGCACTTCAACACCACGATGAACGACTGGCACACCTGCAAGGCGTCGGGGCGCA
>JBKJQD010000127.1:0-2548 GCA_046594125.1 Aestuariivirga sp. | reverse complement strand
CCAGCCACGAAAGCCTCAGGTCTTCGGCCGCTTCAGCCGAGACCGATATGTTGCCGTTGCAGAATCCAGTCAGCAGGAAGATCGGTTATCTGGGAGACACCTAGACCTGTTGACTGGATTCTGCAACGGCAACATATCGGTCTCGGCTGAAGCGGCCGAAGACCTGAGGCTTTCGTGGCTGGTCACGTGTGGTGCCCAGCTACTTTCGTTCGAGCATCTTGAGCCACAAGCGAGGAACTGACGAACCCGTCTCTCACCACTGACGAACCAGTCTCGGCGAATTGGAAATGAGAATCTGGGAAAATGTTTTCGAGGCCCTGAGACGGCGCCGAAATTGCAGGCGAAATGGCACCTGCAAAGTCTCGGGTGAGACTGGAATTGTGCCGAACAGACTACGCAAGCCACGGAACTGTCGGAGCTATTTGGAAGTGTACAGCGAACCGTGAGTTCGTCTGAAACTGGATGGTGGAGCCAGGCGGAATCGAACCGCCGACCTCTTGAATGCCATTCAAGCGCTCTCCCAACTGAGCTATGACCCCTTGAACCAATCCTCAATCACCGCTTGGGGGCGGCGAAGCGGGGCGGAACCTAGTTCCGCTCACCGCAACAATCAAGCGAAAAGCGGCCTCAAGGTTCTTCTTCTTCCTCTTTGCCACCCGAACCGCTGTCCAGAAGGCCGGAAACATCGCCGCCCTCTTCCTCTTCCTCGACCAGGAAGACGTCCTCTTCGGTCTCTTCGCCAGCCGTGTCCTCGCCGAGATCGACGTCCTCGATGCCGGCGGTTTCGTCATCGGCAACGTCAGGCGCCTCGGCGTCCTCAAGGCTGATGAGTTCGACATCGGAGGTCTCTATATCATCGGCGACGATGACCCGCGGCTTGGGCTGCGGCACCGGCGCCTGGGCCGGCATGTCGCCCTTCGATGGCAGGATGGCCGCGGCAATGAAATTGGCGCCGCATTTCGGGCAGACGATGGGCGTCTTCATCAAATCATAGAAGCGCGTGGCACAAGAGGGGCACGTGCGTTTGGTTCCGAGTTCAGCCTTGACCACGGGTGTTCCTTTCGACAATGGCTGGAAATGATGGCGCTCCATGCCACTTCCCGAAAGGATTGTCAAAACTGTTGAAAAGGGCTGGTGACAGAGGCCCGGCCCATCGTGTAATTCACGCCGCCATGCATGAACCCAATCCCGCTCCCCTCGTTTCGCGCAAGGCCTCGGGCCTCAAGGGCCGCATTCGTGTGCCCGGCGACAAGTCGATGTCACACCGCGCCCTGATGTTCGGCGCCATCGCCATCGGCGAGACCACCATCAGAGGCTTGCTGGAAGCCGAAGACGTCATCAATACCGCCCGGGCCATGACGGCGCTGGGGGCTGATGCGAGGCGTGGTGACGATGGCGTCTGGCGCGTCCAGGGCGCCGGCATCGCCGGGCTGCAATCACCCGCCGAAGCTTTGGATTTCGGTAATTCGGGCACCGGCGTCAGGCTGGCCATGGGGCTGATGGCCACCACACCGTTGACCGCCCGTTGCATCGGCGATGCCTCGCTGTCGAAGCGTCCGATGGGCCGGGTGACCGTGCCGCTGGAACTCTTCGGCACGAAGTTCGAGACGGCGGACGGCGGCCGCCTGCCGCTGACGCTCACTGGCGCAAAAAACCCGGTGCCCGTCACCTACACGCTGCCGGTGGCCTCCGCCCAGGTGAAATCCGCCGTGCTGCTGGCCGGCCTCAACACGCCGGGACGCACCACGGTGATCGAACCCACGCCGACGCGCGATCACACCGAGCGCATGCTGCAGGGCTTCGGCGCCAAGCTGAGCATCGCGGTCAAGGAGGATGGCCGCCACATCAGCATCGAGGGCCAGCATGAATTGCAGGCCCAGGCGCTTGACGTGCCGGGCGATCCATCTTCGGCGGCTTTTCCCATGGTTGCGGCGCTGATCACCGATGGCTCGGACATTGTCATCGAGAACATCATGTTGAACCCAACACGCACCGGGCTGATCGAGACGCTCATCGAAATGGGCGGCGATATCTCAATCGAGAACCGCCGGCTGGCGGGCGGCGAGGAGGTGGGCGACCTGCATGTGCGGCATTCGCGCCTGCATGGCATCCGCGTGCCGGCCTTAAGGGCGCCCTCGATGATCGACGAATACCCGATTCTGGCGGTGGCTGCTTCGTTTGCGGATGGCACGACGCGCATGGAAGGCCTTGAGGAATTGCGCGTCAAGGAAAGCGACCGCCTCGCCGCGGTGGAAGCGGGCTTGCAGGCCAATGGCGTGCCCACCCATTCAGGCCACGACTGGCTGGAAGTGACCGGCGGTGGAGCGCCGGGCGGTGGCCGCGTCATCACTCATATGGATCACCGCATTGCCATGTCGTTCCTGGTCATGGGCCTGGCCTCGCGCATCTACACCACCATCGACGACAGCCGCTTCATCGCCACGAGCTTCCCGGATTTCGCCGGCCTGCTGAACGGCATGGGCGCCCGCACCGCGCCACCTGAGCCCAAATGATCATCGCCGTTGATGGCCCGGCGGCGGCTGGCAAG
>JBKJQD010000107.1:0-3718 GCA_046594125.1 Aestuariivirga sp. | reverse complement strand
TCTGTCGGTCACGCAGTCGGCCGTCTCGCAGCGCCTGCGGGCGCTGGAGGCGCAGGTCGGCACCGTTCTGATTGTCCGCAGCCGGCCGCTCAAGGCCACGTCGGCGGGACAGTTGCTATTACCTGTGAACCCAATCCGCGCGCGGTGCGCGAGGCGGTGGAAGCTTTGCGGGCCAGGGCCCTCCCGCGCAACGTGGTGCGCAACACCACAATGAATTTGGTGCGCCGCGACCGCGCCGCCTTCAACACATTCGTGACGTCATTGCGCGAAGGCCGCCCGCCGATCACCGATGATCCGCGCTTTGTTTTCTCCTATGTGCCCAATCTCTACGAGTTGCGCCCGCCCGAAGACTTCATCTTAGTGCTCGGTCTTCCGGCCGCCGGTGACACCACGCCCGCCACCGCGCCGTGGTACGATTGAAACTAGGCGCGCTTGCCGCCGCATTCCACCAGCGCTTCTTCGGCATCGGTTTCGGGAAACGGCACCGGATAGCGCAATGCGGTGATGGTGCCATCGCGGGTCAAGAATGTAATGCGCTGCAGGTAATCCACACCACCCGTCTCGAACAGCGGCAGGCCGAGGCGCTCCGAAAATCGCCGCGGCTGATCGGACAGCAGGCGGAAGGTCAGGCCGTTGCGCTTGATGAATTCCTGCTGCCATTCGGTGTCCTGCAGGCTGAGGCCGAACAGCTTCACGCCAAGTCTGCGGAAATTGCCGTAACTCTCTGAATAGGCTTGAGCTTGCGGGGTCGAGCCATGGGCGCCAGGGATCTCGTCCCAATGCGGCGGATTGGCGACGCCTGGCCGTCCCGTCCAAGGATAGCAGAAGATTACTGCGGGGCCGTGCAACCTGGCAAGGTTGACCGCACTTCCAGAGGTGGCGGAAAGCTCCACGTCGGGCAGCCGCCGCCCGACGAGATGCTGCATGTGGATCATCCCTTCTCCCGCATCAGCCTGGACTTCTCGCGGTCCCACGAGCGTTCCTTGATGGCCTCGCGCTTGTCGTGGAGTTTGCGGCCTCGCGCCAGGGCGATGTCTACTTTGCAGCGGCCGCGCTTGTTGAAGAACATCTTGAGCGCAACAATGGTCAGGCCTTCGCGCAGCACGCCGTTCGACAGCTTGTCGATTTCCTTCTTGTGCAGGAGGAGCTTGCGCGGGCGCTTGGGCTCGTGATTGAAGCGGTTGGCTTCACGGTATTCCGGAATGTTGGAATTGATCAGCCACAGTTCGCCGCCCTTCATCGCGGCATAGGATTCAGCCAGCGTGGTGCGCCCGCCGCGCAGGGATTTCACTTCCGAACCCTGCAGTGCGATCCCCGCCTCGAAGGTCTGCATGATCTCATAATCATAGCGCGCCCGCCGGTTGTCGGCGATGACCTTGATGCCCTCTTCCTTGCGCGACGCCTTGGCGCCGCCGCTCTTTGCCGACATCTTAGTTCAGCAATCCCGCGTGGGTCATCGCGTCCTTGACCGCCAGCTTCGTGGCCTCGGTCACCGGCACCAGGGGCAGGCGCGCCTCGGGACCGCACAGGCCGAGCAGGCTTGCCGCATATTTCACCGGGCCGGGGCTGCTCTCGACGAACAGCGCGTGGTGCAGCGGCATCAGCCGGTCCTGGAGCTTCAGGGCTTCGGCATAGTCGCCCTTCAGGGTTGCTTCCTGCAATTGGGCGCAGAGGTGCGGCGCCACATTGGCGGTGACCGAAATGCAGCCAACACCGCCATGGGCGTTGAAGCCCAGCGCCGTGCCATCCTCACCCGAAAGCTGGATGAAGTTTTCGCCCGACGCCAGACGCTGGCGCGACGGCCGCGTCAAATCAGCGGAGGCATCCTTGGTGCCGATGATGTTCTTGCAGTCCTTGGCCAGCCTGGTCAGCGTCTCGACCGAGATATTGGCCACGGTGCGGCCCGGCACGTTGTAGACGAAAATCGGAATGTCGACGGCATCGGCAATCGCCTTGAAGTGGGCGTAGATCCCGTCCTGGGTGGGCCGGTTGTAATAGGGCACCACCACGAGGGCGGCATCAGCACCAGCCTTCCTGGCATGCGCGGTATAGTCGATGGCCTCCGCCGTGTTGTTGGATCCGGTTCCGGCAATGACCGGCACGCGGCCCCTGGCTTCGGCGACGCAGATCTCGACCAGGCGCTTGTGTTCCTCGGGCGTTACCGTCGGGCTTTCGCCGGTGGTACCGACCGGCACCAGGCCATGGCTGCCCTCGGCGATCTGCCAGTTGACGAATTTCCGGAAAGCCTGTTCATCAACCTCGCCGTTCTTCATGGGTGTGATCAGGGCGGGAAACGAACCACGAAACGTCACGAGCATTCTCCGGTAATGACTTGGAAACCATAGGCGTATTAGGTTGCAGGCGCGGGGCCGCGCTCGACGCACGGGGCCGCACAATAGACGTTCGCATCTCGACCGGCAAGCGTTCCTGGGCCATAATAAAGGTCACAGGAACGGCGTATTTGCCATCTAGCGCCGGGCAACAGAGTTTTACGGTTTGGGCAGTTGATGGGTATCAGTCGTTATTTCCGCGTGGCGCTCCTGGCACTGGTGGCCACTTCGGCAATCGCCGCACCTCGGGTTTTGCAGACCACGGGTCAGGCCATGGCCGAGCCACGGGTGTCGGGTCTGGCCGTGCAGGCGGCCAAGCTGGCGCTGGCTGGGCAATTCGTGGCGGCGGGCGCCACCGCCGCCAAATCGGGCGATGCCGCCGCCATCAAGCTCGTCGAACTGATTTACCTGCGCGACCATCCCAATGAGGCGGGCCATGCGCGCATCATGGATTTTCTCAACGCCGCCCCGGAGTGGCCGCTGACCGAATCATTGAACATGCGCGCCGAACGCTCACTCTATGTGAACAACGAACCAGCCGATGTCATCCTCGCCCATTTCGCCAAGCGCCAGCCGGTGACGGCCGAAGGGGCGCTTGCCATGGCGCGGGCCCAGATCGCCTCCGGCAACCGCGACACGGCGCGCAAGTTCGTGCAGAAAGCCTGGTACAATCCCGACATCGACGCCAAGCTTGAAAAATCCATCGCCGGCGAATTCGGCGACTTGCTGACCCTTGACGATCACCAGCAGCGCATGTGGCAATTGGTCTACGCCCAGGAGAGCAACGCCGCGGTTCGCGCCGCAAAGCGCCTGTCTGGCGATTACCAGAAAGCCGCCGCCGTGGCCCAGGCCCTGCTGCGCGGCGAGGGTGGCGCTGACAAGAAATATGCCGCCCTGCCCGCCGCCATGCGCGGACAGATGGGGATGAAATTCGCTCTGGTGAATTACTATCGTAAAAACAAAAGCTATGCCAAGGCGCGTTCCGTTTTGGCAACGGTACCGGGTGATCCCGCCGCCATGGGCGACGCCGAAGCCTGGTGGACCGAGCGCCGTATCGTGGCGCGCCATTCGGTTGGCGTCAGCCATCGCGACAGTGCCAAGGCCGCCTACCAGATTGCCCGCGCCCATGGTTTCAGCAAGGGTGAAAACGCCATCGAGGGCGAGTTCCTGGCCGGCTGGATTGCGCTGCGCTATGTGAAGGACCCCGGCAGTGCATTGACGCATTTCCAGCGCATCGCCGAAGTGGCGCAATCGCGCACCGAGAAGGCCCGCGCCGGCTACTGGAGCGGGCGCGCACTCGAAGCCCAGGGCAACAAGGCCGATGCCAAGGCCGCCTATCGCCAGGCAGCGCAATACTCGACGGTCTATTATGGCCAATTGGCGCGCGA
>JBKJQD010000070.1:0-4272 GCA_046594125.1 Aestuariivirga sp. | reverse complement strand
CGGCGAGAACGCGGGTGAGATCGAGAACGCGGATACCAGTCAGCGGGCCAGCCATGAATTGCTCCTGTGCCGCCCGCTTCTAGCGCGCGCCGCAGCGCCCGGCAAATATGCCACGCTCTCCCACTGGCGGGAGAAGGGCAGTCTCATCAACTTCCACACCATTGGCCTCGGCCAAAGCCAGCTTTTCGGCGTAGGGGTTCTTGGTGCGCTCGCCGCCCACTGCGAAGGCGGGGTCGACGGGGCAGCCGATCCCCAGATTACTCCGCACCGTGAAGGGCAGCATGTAGAGGCCGTGGCGGACGTTGCGCAGGAAGACGCGGCCGTTGGCCTCGACATCGCGCATGATGCGCGGTGCCAGGAAGACGCAGGAGACGTGGTCGAGATCGAGGCCCAGGGCATCGCGCTGCAACGCCCGATCCCGCACAGGATCGCTCAGCGCCTCGGCCAAGAGCTTGATCCCCGGATAGCCGCAGGCCTCAAGCCACGCGGAGGCCCAGGCGATGTCGCGCGCCTCGGCAATGCCAAGGCTGTCGAGGCGGGTGGCGGCAAGGTCTTGCAGGGCGGCCATGGTGAGTTTCATTACGGTTGATTAACCAAATTTCCAGCCTCCGTCCATGGTGGCGGGCTTGTTGCACGGCTGTCGCCGAACCGTCACGAAACTGACAAGGACACCTGTCGATGACCGCCCAACGCGACCTTCTCAAATCTCCCGGACTGCAGCCGCGCCATGTGCTGCTGATCGCCGTCAAGCTGCTGCTGGTGCTGGGGTTCATCGCACTGACCAATGTCGGCTTCGGCGAACGCATCGGCCTGCTGCTCGACAACAGCCGCTACAACACGCTGCTGCCCTATCTCGCCATCTGGGGTGTGGCGGTCGTCGCGGTGGTGGTGGCGGCCTTCCAGCCCAACATGTGGGTGCGGCTGTTCTGGGCCGGGGTCATCGCCTTTTCCAGTGCGGCGGCCTGGGGCTATCACCATGCCAGCCAGTCGGAAGTCACCGTCTTCGACCTCGTCTCATTGTGGAACGCCCGGCACGAAACCGGCCGCGCCGCCGAATTCTATGGTGTCCACATCGCATTGGCCGCGCTGGTGCTGATGGCCGGTCTTGTAGTGCTGAGCGTGCCGGTGGGCGTCACCGCCCGCATCCGCACATGGCTGAAGCGCCTGTTCTGGTTTCCCGCCGTGCCGGTGGCGCTGATTGCCGCCGTGGTCTTCCTGAAAGGCGGCGGCGGATCGCAGGCCATGCCGTGGCAGTTCACGCCGCTGGCGCTGACCTCGCTGGCCAGCGCCAAGATCGCGCTCCAGGGTGCGCCGGTCCGCACCGCCGTCACCTGGCAGCCGGTGAAAGCCGCCAAGCCGCACAACATCGTCATGCTCATCGACGAGAGCATCCGCGCCGATTATCTCGATCTGACACCGGGCAATCCCCATACGCCGCGTCTGGCGGCACTGGCTGAGCGCTTTGTCAATTTCGGCCCGGCGGTGTCGGGCGGCAATTGCAGCAACTATTCCAACGCCATCCTGCGCTATGGCGCCTCGCGTCTCGATGTGGTGGGCAGCATCAACACCAATCCGTCGCTGTGGCAGTTCGCCCACCAGGCCGGTTACCGCACGGTGTTCATCGACGCCCAGGCGGGCGGCATCACCAATCCGGGCCTGTTGCAGAATTTCATGTCGATGGCGGAAAAATCCGACATCGATAGCTTCCACGCCATCCGCGACGTTTCGAGTGCGGAAGCTGACGGGCGCCTCGCCGAAATCATCGCCGGGGAACTGAAAAAACCGGGACCGGTGTTCATCTATGCCAACAAGAACGGCGCCCATTTCCCCTATGACCATGCTTATCCGGCATCGGCTGCTACTTATCATCCGACGATGACGGAGTTGGGCCATGACACGCAGGCGGGGCGGGTTGCCTCCTATCGCAATGCCATCTCCTGGTCAGTGGACCGTTTCATGGAGCAGCTCTTCGGCTCAGCCGACCTCAGCAACACCACGCTGCTCTATACCGCCGACCACGCCCAGAAACTCGACCCCCGGGATCTGACCCATTGCAAAGTGGAAGATCCAGACCCGCGCATGGGACTGGTGCCACTGCTGGTGGCAACCCAGGACGCGACGCTGCGCGCCGAACTCGCAACAGGTGCCGCGACAATGCACGGCAAGTCCAGCCACTTCCAGATCGCCCCCACGGTGCTGGGCTGGATGGGTTACAAGCCCGCCGACATCGCCCTGGTCTATGACGAAACGCTGACCTCCGGCATCGCCCGCCAGCCGGCCTTCACCAGCGGCGACATCTTCGGCATGTTCTCAAGCGACGTGCACTGGACGCCGGTTGATACATCCACGGATTATCTCGAGGAACCGGCCCGCACGCTCCTGCCCACAACCAGCGGAGCCCAGGGATGAAACGCGCCCACGCCCTCACTGTCAGGCTCTCGCCGGAAACTGCCCTGTTCCTGAAACACGCGCTGCCCAATGGCGTGACCATCCTCGCCCTGTGCTTTGGCCTGACCGGGCTGATCTTCGCCAATGAAATGAACATCACCGGGGCCATCGCCTGCGTGCTGATCGCCGCAATTCTCGACGCCTGCGACGGGCGGGTGGCGCGGGCCACCGGCTGCGCCTCGAAATTCGGCGCTGAACTTGACTCGCTTTCGGATGTCGTCTGCTTTGGCGCGGTGCCGGCTTTCATTCTCTACCAGTGGGGACTGTCGGCCTATGGCAGCCTGGGCTGGATCGCCTGCCTGTCGCTGGCCGCGGGCTCGGCACTCCGGCTGGCGCGTTTCAACGTGATGGTCAGCGAACCGGGGCGTCCATCCTGGGCCAGCCATTATTTCACCGGGGTTCCGGCACCGGCTGGCGCCTTCCTCGCCCTGCTGCCAATTTATGCCAGCAATGCTGGTGGCCTCAGCGTCAGCAATGGCGCAACACTCGGACTCTTCGTCGTTCCGGTGGTGGCCGGGCTGATGGTCTCGACGTGGCCCAGTTTTTCGGCCAAGGCGATCAGCCGCAAGGCGCTGCGTCTGCTGTTCCTGCCCAGCCTTGCCCTCATGCTGGCCGCCGTCATCGGCCTGATTTACGACCCCTGGGTGACGCTGACCATGGCCGCCGTGCTCTATCTGTGGACCCTGCCGCTCAGCAAATGGCGTCACGACATGCACCGCCGCCGCTCCGCCAATCCATGAGGCCAGTGGCGTTGTGGCAATGAGTCCAAGCGGGATAACCCCATTGCCACCTTGTCATCTGATCGTCATACTGGATTGAAATGAGAGAAGAAGCCGGTCGCACCGGACCATCGGCTGTGGAATTGGGGCCCGCATTCCGCGGCGCGCCCGCAAGGAGGAAAGTCAGAAATGAAGAAAATCATTACAACCACGCAGGAGACGATGCGTGCGGCCCTGGTGTCGCGCCGCACCCTGCTGAAGTCGGCCGCCGCCATTGGTGCCGTCGGCCTCACCAGCCCGCTGTATGTCAAGCATGCCCTGTCGTCGTCGGGCGAACTCAACCTGCTCATGTGGTCGGATGAATATCCGGGCGACGTGATCCCCGGCTTCGAAAAGGCCTCGGGCATCAAGGTGAACCAGACGCCGTTCTCGCAGAACGAAGAGCAGATCAACAAGCTGCAGGCCACCGGCGGCGAAGGCTTCGACCTGTGCAGCCCGACCCAGAACCGCGCCCCGCAGTACAAGGACCTGGCGGTCCTCGCGCCCTTCGACATGAACAAGCTGAAGAACACCGGCAAGCTCATCCCCTCGATGCTGTCGGGCGCCCAGGCGCTGTGGACCTGGGACGGCGGCCTCTATTACCTGCCCCATTGCTGGGGTTCGGAAGCCATCTCCTACCGCACTGACCTCTACAAGGGCGATCCCATGGCTCTGTCCTACGGCTCGCTGTGGGATGAAAGCGTCAAGGGTCACACCCAGGGCCGCGGCCACTCCTTCCTGCTCGGCATCGGCCTGTGGTGGGATGCCAGCGGCAAGATGGCGACCAATCGCATGCTCGACGGCTACAAGGACGAGGACAGCTTCAAGAAGATCTGGGATCCGATCCTGGTCTTCGCCATCGAGCACAAGGCGTGGGTCAAGCAGTTCTGGGATTCAGCCGACAACATCAAGTCGGGCCTGATGGAGAACGACGTGTGGATCGGCCAGACCTGGGATGGCCCGGCCCTGTCGCTCAAGAAGGACGGCAAGCCGGTCAACTACACGGCACCCAAAGAGGGCGCCATCGCCTGGGTTGACGGCATCTCGCTGATGAAGGCCGCCAAGA
>JBKJQD010000033.1:0-4917 GCA_046594125.1 Aestuariivirga sp. | reverse complement strand
ACATGGCCTTCGTAGCGCTCGTATCCGTCATGCTGTGGATCAAATGAATGTCAACAGAACCTAGGACAATCGCTAGGACACGAAGGAAGTTACTTTACGTTTTCTTATTCATTTCATGTGGTTACAAATGATAGTTGGCGGAGACGCAGGGATTCGAACCCTGGATACGCTGTAACACGTATGACGATTTAGCAAACCGTTGCCTTCAGCCACTCGGCCACGTCTCCGGTGCTGGGGCTTTTGCCGCGATTTGTGGGCCGATGCAAGCCTGTCGCCACGACTTTTTCAGGCGTTCAGGGCTTGGTCTTTACCGGGGCCTCGGGAAACTGCGCCAGCAGGCGCTGCTCCAGTCCGGCGAGATCGGCCGGAAGCGCCAAACCGAGGGCCCGCAGTTCGTTCAGCTTTTGGTGAATTTCCTCATAGAGTTCATGGAGGTCCTCGGGCTGATTGTTCATTTCGCCGAGCAATTGGCTGATCTGCATCTTCAGGAGTTCGAATGCCATGGCACGTCCTTCACGCTTCACTGGGCGAAGTGTCTAGACCAATTTTTCACCCGCGTGAATGACCTGGCTGGTACGGACGTCGACGAGTTTCAGGCCACGGCGTTGCATCCTTGCATCGCCGCTGTGCCAAAGTGCATGGTTAACCGAATATTGATGGCTTTTGGCGGAATCTGGTCTAGATTAAGGCGGTCCGGGAGTTTGACATGCGTATTGGATTTGCAGTTCTGGCCGTTGCCTTGGCGTTCTGGCCCGTGGAGGCCAGGGCCTTCGAGAATTTCATTCCGCTTGGCCACAACTATTCGCCCGATGACCAGACGCTGCCGGAATTTGACAGCGCCCAGGACAAGCTCAATAGCCAGGTCGATATTTTCGAGACCGAAATCTACAGGCGCCAGCGCACCGCCAAATCGTTTTCCAGCCGCCTCGACCAGTTCTCCAACGACCAGGAACTGAAGGGCGCCAGCGACTTCATCGACTACTGAGCGGCCCGCCGCTTCAGTGCAGCGTGAGCCACGAGCGCGCCTGGCGCTGGGCTTCGGCTACTTCGGCTGGCGTCATCTCCAGAGCCAGTTCGCGGCGATAGGCCTTGGCGTCCTCGCTGCCCTTGAGGGCGGCCAGGTTGAGCCACTTGTGCGCCGTGACATAGTCCTTCGGCACATCGCGGCCCAGACAATACATCATGCCGAGTTCAAACAGAATGTCGGCGGTTGCCGCGTTGGGGGTAATCTCAGCGGTGCTGACGTCCCCCATGTCCATACGTGCCATTTGACGTCCCCTAATCTTTTGCTGTTGCCGGAAGAACCAGGACCCACCTGGCTGTATTTCCGGAAGTCCGCCTGGTTTTTATTGGCAGCGAACATGGGCTCAATATCGCTGGCTGCTTCCAACAGGGCGTTAATCGGCAGGCTTAACCGGCTCTCAACGGGAATTTCGCCACACCTGTTAAGGAATTCAAAACGCTAATTTCATCAATGGCTTGCGCTAATCTTTAGGGAAAATTGAGGGCGTTGGATTCATCGCCCGTTCACCAGGCCGGCAAAATCACGGGGCGAGCGGTACGGCGATCCGCATGGTGACGGGGAAATGGTCGGAACCTGACGGCTCACCGATCCGCTGGCTCTCGGTGGCGTCTATGGCAGACGATACGAAAATGTGGTCGATGGCCACCTGTGGCAGGCCGATGGTAGTGGGCCAGCTTGGCAGATAGGACAGGCGCTTCAGCCCGGTGCGGCCCGTGATGGTGCCGATGATGCGCGAAAACGGCGTGGCATTGAAGTCGCCCATCACCAGTTTCGGCCCGGGAAGTGTCTCAATCAGGTCCGACAGGGCCGTCACCTGGCGCAATTGGGCGCGGGAGTGGGGAAAGCGGATGGTATGGACGGCCATGACCGTCAAACCACCCAGTTCCGGTCCGAGCCTGGCGCGGATCATCGGGGGCCCTTCCCAGCCAACGCGCGCTTCCGAATCGGTGATGGGGAATTTCGACAGAATGGCCAGATTGCAGTAATCGATGGTGTAGCAGTTTACCTGAAAGGGATAGCGGCTCTTCAGCGCCTCGAGCATCGGCTTCTTGTTGGCGCCCAATTCCAGCAAGGTGATAACATCGGCGTCGAGGCGCTCGATCTCGGCTTGCACGGCGCCGACGTTCTGGTTCGAATACCAGGTGTTGAAGCTGGCGACGCGGATATCCTTCTCGCCCGCCGCGGCACTGCCCAAGGTGATCGGAACCCGGCTGGCCAGATGCGGCCAGACGCCGATGCCAGCCAGCCCCGCGATGATGATCAGAAAAGCCACCAGCAGCTTGGCCCGCGGCATCAGGAAACCGATCACGAATGCGGCGGTCACCAGCACGAACTGCAGGGTGAACTGGGAAAATACGTCGAAAGCGATCCACAGTTGGCCAAGGCGCGACCCGATCAGTCCGCCGGCCCCCAGCAAAATGCCAAGCTCGCACTCAAGCCGCCCGCGGGCTTTGCGTTTCTTGTTTGGCGCTGCGCTCCCGCCCGGTGCCTGGGCCGCCGCGCCGCCCGCCATGTCATTCAATCAGCAGCCCCCGGAAACAGCCTAAAGCAGCCTGCTCTCCATCGGCAGGATTTGTTCGGGTGTACCAAAGCCCGGCAAGGCTTCAAAGCGTTTCTTCCAGGCGCTGACATGGGGATAGGGATTGAGGTCGATATTTGCCTCCGGCGCGTAGCGGATGACCGCGTAGGCGGCAACATCGGCAACCGTCGGCTTCTTGCCGGCAATCCATTCCGATTTCACCAGCTCATGGTCGAACACCGCCAGTGCCGCCCTGGTTTCGGTGTCATACATGATGCGCACTTCATCACCGAACTGGCGGAAGCCGCGGGCCCTGGCGCGCAGCCGGAACAGCGGCACCGACAGCTTGTCCCATTGCCAGAACAGCCATTCGCGGACGCGCTGCTTCTCCAGCATGGTCTTGCCGTCAAACTTGCCCAGCACCTCGGCCAGGTGTTCGAGAATGGCGGCGGACTGCGCAAAGAAGGTCTGGCCATCGCGCAGGGCGGGCACCTGGCCGTAACGGTTCTTCACCAGATAGTCCGGCTGCTTGTGCTGGCCTTCACGAAGATTTATGTGGATATAGGAAAACGGCTGGCGGCAGAGTGACAGCATGAGGCCCGCCGTATAAGTCGGACCCGAGGTCATGGTGCCGTAAAGCGTAAACCGTTGCTTGTCGGCACTGGCTGCCGAGGCCGCCGCCTTCTTGGCCGGCTTTGCCGCGGGTTTCTTCGCCGCCACCGCAGCCTTTTTCTTTGCCACAGGCTTTTTCACAGCCTTCTTCGCAGCCTTTTTGGCTGTCTTCGCCATATTAACCCCCTCCAGAGTCCGTATAAAAATTCAGCACACGGACTATAGCGGAGAAATTGCGGAATGGAAATTGAATCTAACGCCATGAAGCAATTGGTGAATTTTCGGGGATAGGATGTCTTGCAGGGGAATTCTACGGGGCAAACAGCCTTGTATCCCAAGTGAGGGCAATCTCCGATGATACATCAAGGCGACAAAATCCGGGTGGTTTTTATTGATCAACACATTGAAATCATTAATCTATATCGACTGATGCTGACGTACATCATAACTTCCGTCACCCAGCGAAGGCTGGGGTCCTGCTTCCTGTGCCGCCAAAGCGGGATGCCAGCCTGCGCTGGCATGACGGACCATGGGACAGCGTCAGCTCAAATCCCCAGCTTCGCCTTCAGCATATCACTCACTGCCTGGGGGTTGGCTTTGCCGCCGGTCGACTTCATCACCTGGCCGACGAACCAGCCGAGCATCGAGGGCTTGGCTTTGACCTGCTCGACCTTGTCCGGGTTGGCGGCGACGATATCGTCCACGGCTTTGGCGATGGCGCCCACGTCGGTGACCTGCTTCAGGCCGCGGGTCTCGACGATGTGTTGCGGTGAGCCGCCTTCGCTCCAGACGATTTCGAAAACGTCCTTGGCGATCTTGCCGGAGATGACGCCCTGCCCGATCAGGTCCACAAGCTCGCCGATCTGGGCGGCGGAAACCGGAGTGGTTTCAATGGTTTTGCCTTCCTTGTTCAAGCGTCCGAAGAACTCGTTGATGACCCAGTTGGCGGCCATCTTGCCATCGCGTCCAAGGGCCACCTGCTCGAAGAAATCGGCGGCCGGGCGTTCGGCGGTGAGCACGGCGGCGTCATAGGGCGACAGGCCGTAATCCTTCACGAAGCGGGCGATCTTGCCGTCCGGAAGTTCCGGCAGGCCCTTCTCGATGGCATCGACCCAGGCGTCTTCCAGTTCCAGCGGCAGCAGGTCCGGGTCGGGGAAATAGCGATAATCATGGGCCTCCTCCTTGGAGCGCATGGAGCGGGTTTCGCCCTTCCTTGCATCGAAGAGGCGGGTTTCCTGGTCGATCTTGCCGCCGTCCTCGAGAATGCCGATCTGGCGTCTCGCCTCATATTCGATGGCCTGGCCCATGAAGCGGATGGAGTTGACGTTCTTGATTTCGCAGCGGGTCCCGAACTCCGCACCCGGACGGCGCACCGAGACGTTGACATCGGCGCGCAAGCTGCCCTGCTCCATGTTGCCGTCGCAGGTGCCGAGATAGCGCATGATCTGGCGCAGCTTGGTCACATAGGCGCGGGCCTCTTCCGAAGAGCGCATGTCGGGTTTCGAAACAATTTCCATCAGGGCGCAGCCGGAGCGGTTGAGATCGACGAAACTCATCGACGGATGCTGGTCGTGGAGCGACTTGCCGGCGTCCTGCTCCAGATGCAGGCGCTCGACGCCGACTTCGACCGACTTGCCGCCGTCGAGATCGACATGGACGACACCCTCGCCCACCACCGGCTGCTTGTACTGCGAAATCTGGTACCCCTGCGGCAAGTCCGGATAGAAATAGTTCTTGCGGTCGAAGACCGAGTGCTTGTTGA
>JBKJQD010000313.1:0-5348 GCA_046594125.1 Aestuariivirga sp. | reverse complement strand
GCATCATCCCGCGGATGGATCAAAGCCATATCAACGATGGCAACGAAGTCCTGATGGTGTCGGTGCGTTTGCGCAAACGCGCGGTACCGGTGGCTTGGCTGGTCCGCTCCACCCAAGGCAATATTGGCTTTGGCGTTCAAAAAGAACTGCTGGACAGCGGGCTCGCGTGGTTGCCGCAGGATGTGCCGGTCATGCTGGCCGCCGGCCGGTTCTACGGAACGGCGCAGCTCATTGGCTGGTGTCAAAAGGCCGGAAGCGCAAGGCCGCCTCGACAACCTGAAAGAGCTGGTGCGCTCCATGGGCGAGTTCGAGACTCTTCTGGGCTTCCTCGAACACATCTCGCTGGTCATGGACGTCGAGCAGTCGCCCGACGACGACAAGGTCAACATCATGACGCTGCATTCGGCCAAGGGACTGGAATTCGGCACGGTGTTCCTGCCCGGCTGGGAAGAGGGTCTATTCCCGCACCAGCGCGCCCTTGATGAGAAAGGCCGCGCCGGGCTGGAGGAGGAACGCCGCCTTGCTTATGTCGGCATCACAAGGGCCAAGCGCCGCGCCTTCATCTCGTTTGCCCAGAACCGCCGCGTCCATAACCTGTGGCAGAATGCGCTGCCCTCGCGCTTCATCGACGAATTGCCGGAAGCCCATGTCGAGGTGGCGCCGATGGCCAATTCCTACGGCGGGCATGGCCTTGGCGGCTTCGGCGCCAGCCGCTTCGACACTCAGGCACCCTTCACCAACACCTACGCCACGCCGGGCTGGCAACGCGCCCAGGAACGCTGGTCGAAAGGCGAAGCCACCCGCTCCACCCCGCATTTCATCGAAGGCGAAATGACAGCCCGCGAAACCGAAGGCAAGGGCTTCGCAAAAGACGAACGCGTCTTCCACGAAAAATTCGGCAACGGCACGGTCCGTTCTATCGACGGCAACAAACTGACCATCGACTTCGACAAGGCCGGCGAGAAGAAGGTGCTGGATTCGTTTGTCGGGCGGGCCGAACTATGAGATTCGACAAACCTTTAAAGGATGTTAAGCGCCAAGACATCGAGCGGCTTTTTGGAGAACCGGAGCGTGAGGACTTGGAATTCAAGTCGGAACTTTCGCGGCAAGCGAAAGGCGAAAATGACCAATGGTATGCAAGTCAACAAGAAGTATCAGAAAAAGCCAAGCACGATCTGGCACGGGAAATTGCCGCATTCGCAAACCGCAATGGCGGAACTCTGGTGTTAGGCATTTCAGAGTCAAAAGCGAAACCTTCCGTGGCAATAAAAATATGGCGGCCCTCGACTTCGATTCGACCGAGCGGCTGTTCGTGAAGATGCGCGAACTTCGTGACCGCGGCGCCACCGTGCTGATTGTCACCCATCGCATAGCCGAACTGATACGCGTCTGCGATCGGGCCACCGTGATGCGCGACGGCAAGAACGTCGGCGTGCTGGCGAAGGGTGAGATCACTGAAAGCAATCTCCTCGGCCTCATGGCGGGCAAGCACGAAACGAAGGCAGCCGCTGCAAAAACGCCGGACGAGGCGCTGTCGAACCAGGTCGTGCTGAAGACCTCCGCGCTCAGGTTTTGGCCCCACGGAGAGCCCGTCGATTTCGATCTTTGCAAAGGCGAGATCATCGGCATCACCGGGCTCGAAGGACATGGCCAGGACAGCTTCGTCCGCATCCTCGCGGGAGTGGCACAGGCCGAGGAGTCCTGTCCGGTCATGCAGTCCGCCCGGTCGACCGGCCACGTCGAGATCAGGAGCCTCAATGTGGCCAAGGAGAATGGCATCGAGTTTGTGTCGGGAGATCGCAACCGCAGGGCCACCGCCCCGCGCCGGTCTATCAGGCGCCGTCCGCCCACCCCGACAGGCGGTTGTCGATGAAGGTCGTCGACACCGATCTCGAGCGTGCCCGCGGGCGCCAAGACCTGCTGAGCGGGCGCCCGCCGATCAAGATCGTCTATAGCGATACCGGCGGCGAGTGGTGAGCGGCGGCGCGGCATGAAAGGAAGCGAATCAACCGCGGCCGGTCCCAACACCCACCTCATGGCGCCGGTGTTCATCTTCGCCGTGCTGCTGAGTTTTGCTTGCATCCGCGGACCCGCCCTGATGTCGAGTGCCGGCATCGGCAGCGCCGTCATCGTCGTGGCGCCGCTGATCCTCGCGACCTACGCCTTGACCTTCGTCGTGATGGCGGGCCGGGCGGGCGTCGATCTGTCGATCGGACCGCTCATCGGCTTCCTCAACGTGGGTTTGATTCAGCTGCT
Source organism: Aestuariivirga sp. (assembly GCA_046594125.1). Lineage (GTDB taxonomy): Bacteria > Pseudomonadota > Alphaproteobacteria > Rhizobiales > Aestuariivirgaceae > Aestuariivirga. The sequence goes on along the minus strand of JBKJQD010000313.1, from coordinate 3,092 downwards.
CACCGCGGCGTCATTGAGTCGCCCATCGTGTTCTTCCTCTATGCGCTCGTCGTCGGCGTGGCCTACCAGCTGCTGATGGGCCTCATCATCGTGTTCGTCCGCGTGCAGCCGATCATCGTTTCGCTCAGCGGCTATCTGGCGCTCGTCGGTCTCAACCTCATCATTCTCCCACGGCCCGGCGGCGTCGCGCCGGACTGGATGCTGACGTGGGGCAGCGGCACGACGATCTGGTCGCCGATCCTGGTCATCCTCATCATTGCGACCGCCGGATGGTACGCACTCGCCAGTACGGCCTTCTTCGGTCACCTGCGGCTCATGGGATCGGACGAACGCACCGCCTACACCAGCGGCGTCAAGATCAACCTTGTCCGTCTCGGCGCCCACTGCATCGCGGGCCTTTATGCGGGGCTCGCCGCGATCTGCTTCACATCGCTCATCAGTTCGGGCGACCCAACGCAGGGCACCACCTTCACGCTGCTGGCCGTCACGGCGCTGGTCCTCGGCGGCGCCAATCTGGCGGGTGGCCGTGGCGGGGCGTTCGGCTCGCTGTTCGGCGCACTGAACATCTACTTGATCACCTATCTGCTGGGCACCTTCAACTTCGGCACTTTCCAGAGCTTCATCACCGACCTTTCCTATGGATCGATTCTGGTCCTGTCGCTGCTGATCAGCCTGGCGCTGCCGCAGATCCAAAGGGCTGCCCGGTACCTGTCGCCGGTGCTGTTCATCGCCATCCTGGGAACGATCGCCGGCGGCGTCATCGTCCACGCGACGCTCGACATCAGCACGGTGCAGACCGCCGCGACGGCGGTGGTAAGCGAAGTCCCGGAACAAACCGCCGCAGCCGATGGCCACGGCATCGCCGGCACGGTGATCCTGCTTGCGATCCTCGGCATAACGGGCGCGATCTATCTCCTCAACCTCCTCGTCCGCTACCCTCGCGCACCCATGGTGGCATCCATCGTCATCATCGTGGTGATGGCCCTCGGCCTGATCTTCCACACGCCGGCCGCCGCACCGGATGTCGCGGCAGCACGCGCCGCCAACGGACTCGGTATTGCGCTAGAATACATGGCGCTCGAGAGCACCGAGCTGCCGGCCGACTCGGTGGCCGTCACCACGCCCATTGTCACGGCGGCCTACCTGATGCTGCTGGCGCTCGGCATCACGGTGCTGGCGTCGCTCATCATCAAGCTCAAAATGCCGGGACGTCGGATCTCGTCCGTGTCCGCGCCAATGGTGCTGGGGCGGCAGCATCAAGCAACCGGCTGCCCTGACCGGCCTGCTGTTCGATGAGACGGGCGATCGCCTGACGCCGGTTCATGCCACGAAGAAGGGACGCCGCTACCACTATTATGTATCAACACGTCTGATCGAGACGAACAGCGACGCCCCCTCAGGCTGGCGGTTGCCAGCCCGGACCATTGAACAGGCTGTGGTCACAGGCGTCGTGTCATTCCTGGGCGATGACAAACAACTATTGCACGCTGTGACTGACACAGACGCTGCATCATCACAGCCCTCGTCGCGCTTGAATCAGATACTCAGGAACGCCGAAAAGCTGGTTGAGAAGATTCAACCATCGGGCACAGCCGATGATCTCCCGCATTGTCGTTGGGCATGATCAACTAGCCATCCACATCCAGTGCAAGAACCTTCAAGAAATCCTCGGCGTCAAAACCACTCCCGCGTCGACGGCTCCGGAATCTGGTGACACTCACCTGCTCACCGTTCCCCTGCAGATGAAGCGGCGCGGTGTTGAGACCCGGTTGATCATCGGCGGCGGCGACAAGGCGAACACGGAAATCGACGCCAATCTGCTTCGCACCATCGCCAGGGCTCACGTCTGGTTTGAAGGTCTCAAAACTGGGTCATTCACATCGATCAATGAGATCGCCGTGGTCGAATGCATCCCCGCTAGTGAAGTCAGCCGACAGCTGCCACTGGCCTTCCTCGCACCCGGCATTGTCGACACGATCTTTCAAGGCAGGCAGCCGGCCGGCCGACCTGACTGTCAAAGCCATGTTGCGCATCGCCGAGCTTCCCTGCGAATGGGATAGCCAGGCCAAGGCACTCGGCTTCCGGCATATCTGAAACCACCCAACCCTGAACATCACCCGCTCGTTCAGCTGGTGATTCCGATGGTCTCCGCCAACCGTCTGGACCCGAAAATCGGCAACGGAGATAAAACCCTAAAAGCCGCCGAAGATCGGTCTCTGCCGCAGTCTCGGCGCCAGACCATTCCGAAATTACCGCAAAAACAGCCCGTAAAACGGGGCTTTCTCGCACCTTCAGCAAAAACACGGATTGCAGCGAGACTGCGTGGTGGGCCCGCCAGGAGTAACACTGCCAATATATTTCAATGAGTTAATCGCCCGCACCTATACATTGGGGTGCTCTGAATTCATTCAGGGATTTTCCACGGCTCCCGCACCAGACATGCAGGCATTTCGCGAGTTGCAGCGGTTCAAGGCGGATAGAGAAACGCGCTGTTGGCACCAGAACCCTCCGGGATAGACTATCGCGCATTCCTTCTAGGACTTCGTAGCCCCTACCAGGCACTCAACCGGTCCTTAAAACATCAGCCATGCCAAATTGCGCCCCTACTAGGCAGTCGACCGGTCCCATCGAGCAGAGCCGTGCCCAATCCGGCGTAGCCAGCCAGCACTTCGTCTCCCCTGTCAGGCACTCGACCGGTCCCAAAAACATCAGCCTTGCCCAACCGCAGACCCTACCAGGCATTCGACCGATCCCAGGGTGTCGAGCCGTGCCCAATTTCTTCCCCGCCGGCCGACATCAGGATTTTCCTTACAGTCTTGACCATGGCATGCGTCATGGCGCCGTCAGGGCCTGTTCAAGCTTCGCGGTGAGCGGCTTCAATCCTTGGTGAACCGCAAGATCGCGCAAACGCGTCACCTCGACAACAACCTCTTCGGTTCGATCCCCCCGCCCCCAAGCCGACAGGGCGCGGGCCCGGGCAATCAGAAAGTCTGACCATGGCAACGGTTGTGCCCGTGTGTAGTTCTCGAGGCGGCCCGCATGGCGCTCAGCGTTGTCCCATTCGCCATTCTCCAGCGCATGGTCGATGACGG
>JBKJQD010000291.1:0-2919 GCA_046594125.1 Aestuariivirga sp. | reverse complement strand
TCCGGTCATAACGTCCGCGATTTTCCTTCGTCCACATCGGCAACCCTCCTCGAATCAGGCCACCACTCTTGAATCACAAATGACTCACACGATTCAATATGTTCCCGGACGGACACTAAGCCGCCGAAGCGGTCGTGGCCGCCGGCTCGGTCAATATCGCATAAAGGCTTTCCGCCTCATCGGTGCCGCGCAGCTTGGCCACAACGGCTGGATCGCGCAGCAGACGCGAGATCTTGGCCAGCGCTTTGAGATGATCGGCACCGGCATGTTCCGGGGCCAGCAGCACGAAGACCAGATCGACCGGCTGGCCATCGACCGAGTCGAACTCGATGGGCGCCGCCAGCCGGGCAAACAACCCATGAACACGGCTCAGCGTTGGCACCTTGCCATGCGGAATGGCGATGCCCTGACCAATGCCGGTGGAGCCGAGTTTCTCGCGCGTCATCAGGGTTTCGAAAATGATGCGGTGATCGATCGCCGTGCGCGCCGCCAGTGCCTGCGACAGTTCGAGAAGCAACTGCTTCTTGTTCTGCGCCTTGGCATTGGCAAGGACCGATTGGTCGTCGATGATCTGGTCGAGTGTCATGCTCTGGATATCCCGGGATATTAAAGCCGGTGTGCGGTCACGCGGCGGTCTTGGGATCGACCCAGCCGATATTGCCGTCGGGCCTTCGGTACACGACGTTGAGGCCGCCATGGCCGCCATTGCGGAACAGCACGAAGGACACGCTCGAGATATCGAGTTGCATCACGGCCTCGCCAACCGAGAGTTCAGGAACATTGGTTTCAGTCTCGGCGATCACTGCCGGATTGAGGCCTGAGGTTTCGTCCTCGACCTCGGGCGCCGGGCTGATGACGTAGCTCGCCGCTTCCATTTGGCGCACCGGCTCGCGCCTCGTCTTGTGATGATCCTTGAGGCGCTGCTTGTAGCGCTTGAGCTGTTTTTCCAGGTGGCCTGCCGCCGCATCGAAACTCGGATGCGCCTCGGCGGCACTGCCATGGGCCTGCAGCTTCAGGCCAGTGGCGAGATGCAGCGTACAGTCGGTGTGGAAGACGCTGCGCTGCTTTTCCACGGTGACATGGGCGTGCACGGTGCCTTCGAAATATTTCTGCTGGAGCTGCGTGAGCTTGTCCTCGACGTGGGACCGCAGCGCGGTGCCGATGTCGAGGTTCTTTCCGGTGACCTTGATCTGCATGGTCGTGGCAAAATCCCTGTTTCGCCCTGTCCCTACAGATGGGCGTCTTCGGTTCAAACGTCAACTGGCCAACCGCGCCTTGCGCAAGTGCCCACACCAAAGCCTTGACCAAAATCGGAAGTGGCGGATCGGGGGCGGACCGCCGTTCCCAGCCAAGGCGCGGCGGAACCTAGGCGTCCATCACCCCCAAGTCAACGGCCTTGCCGGACTTGTACCTTGAGTTCGCGCCGGCGCTGAACTGACGAAAGAATGTTAAGCGATTCCCGATACTTGGCAACAGTGCGCCGGGCAATTTCGATGCCCGCCTGCTTCAGCATATCGACGATCATGTCATCCGAGAGCACCGCCTCGCCCTCGGCTGCTATGATCTCGCGGATGCGGTGGCGCACGGCTTCCGAGGAATGCGCGTCGCCGTCCGAATCGGAGGAGGCGATGGCCGTGGTGAAGAAATATTTCAGTTCATAGATGCCGCGCGGCGTTGCCATGTACTTGTTGGAGGTGACGCGGCTCACCGTTGATTCGTGCATCTCGATGGCGTCCGCCACGGTCTTGAGATTGAGGGGGCGCAGGTGCTGCACGCCGAGCACCAGGAAGGCGTCCTGCTGGCGGGTGATTTCGCGCGCCACCTTGAGAATGGTCTTGGCGCGCTGGTCGAGGCTCTTCACCAGCCACGTCGCGTTGGCCTGACACTCGGAGATATAGAGTTTATCCTCGCTGCGTGCCGCCGACTTCGTCACCTGGGCCAAATACTGGTTGTTGACCAGCACCCGCGGCAGCGTGTCGGTGTTGAGCTCGACGATCCACGAGCCATCGGGCGCCGCCCGGACGATGATATCGGGAATGACCGGCTGCACCGGTTCTGATCCGAAAGCGTGTCCGGGCTTTGGATTGAGATGGCGCAACTCGGCCATCATGTCCTTGAGATCGTCGATATCGACCTTGCACAGGGACTTCAGCGCATTGTAGTCGCGCTTGGCCACCAGTTCGAGATTGGCAATGAGGGCGGCCATGGCCGGATCATGGCGGTTGGCCTCTTCAAGCTGCAGCCTGAGGCATTCCTTGAGATCGCGGGCGAAAACGCCCGGTGGATCAAAGGCTTGAAGTGTCTTGAGCACGCCTTCGACATGGGCGTCATCAGTGCCCAGCATTTCGGCCACACTCGCCACATCGGCGGTCAGGTAACCCGCCTCGTTGACCATGCCGACGAGATGCTGGCCGATCAACCGGTCGGCGGGATTCTGGACCGCCAGCATGAGCTGCCCGGTCAGATGCTCGGCCAATGTCACGGCCTTGGTGAGCGACGCGGCGAAATCCATGTCGTCATTGTCGAGCGACAGTCCGCCGCCGCCGGAACCGCGCAGTGACGACCAGCCCGAATCCTGCGGCCCCATGGCGGCACGGCTGGCCGCATCGGCAGGCGCCTCGTTCTGGAAATTGTTGTCGTGATCGGAATCGCGCGGCTGGAAGCGTTCCTCGACCGAGCCTTCCGCCGAGAGTTCGCGCACCGCTTCACTTTGCGGGGTTTCCGTGGGCTTGGCCGCCTCCGAGCGCTCATCGCGTTCGAGCAGCGGATTGCGCTCAAGTTCGGTGTCGACGAAGGCCTGCAATTCGAAATTGGACATCTGCAGCAGCTTGATCGCCTGCTGCAATTGCGGCGTCATCACCAGGGACTGGCCCTGGCGGAGTTCGAGGCGCTGGCCTATCGCCATGATGAACCCTCAGG
>JBKJQD010000035.1:0-3459 GCA_046594125.1 Aestuariivirga sp. | reverse complement strand
ATGAAGAATCAATCAAATGGGACTTGCGGGCGATTGAGGCAGGTGACATTGTGGCCATGGAAAATTTGGCTTTGACTTTTTGCAGGCAACGGGAGTTTCGCAAAGCGAGATATTGGTTTGAAAGGGCGGTCTCGGCGGGCGATGGCGACGCGGCGCTGGAATTGGCAAGGCTGTTGCATGTCAGTGATCATGAGAAGGACAATGTTCTTCGATTCTTGAATATTGCCATCAATAACAGTTCAATAACTCCAGATTCCCGCGAGAAAGCCGAAGTGCTCAGAAGTCTTTTGGAACACGGGATCGAATAGCCTTATGGTGTTGTGGCGGCGAACTCGTTCAATGTGGTGACGCTGGCGGGCAGCGCCACGGCGCGCGGAAGAATGCTGCTCGCTTTGTATTCATGCGGCCCTTGTTACCGCAAGCGGCAACGCAATGGTTTCCAGCGTGGTCAGATCGAACCGGCTTGATGCGCCGTCGATGTCGAAGCCCACGACTTGGCCCAGTGCGTCAAGGTCGACGATCAGGCCATCGGCCACTTCGCGTGACTGCACACCGGGTCCGGACTTCAATTCGATATAAAGACTGTCGGTTTCAGGATAATAGTGCAGTTTCACGGCTGGTTCTCCTCGAAATCCCTGTCGAAGAACGCGTTATGAACGGTTTCGCCATCCTCCAGAGTTACCACCCGAAGATAGCGCAATTTTCCTGTGTTGGCATCTTTGATTTGACACCAATGCCGAATTCGGCCGTCTGGCTGCACTTCCCGCCGTAACGGTTGTGCAATCGCCTCTACACATCAGCGCCGCTCAATGTAGGGCCGTCTTGCCAGCACTTGCTCCTCGAAATAGCGGGTTGTCTTCATGAGTTTGCCGTCTGCCCTCGGCGAGACGAACTTGGCCGCCTCACACCGCCCACTCCCCCCGCCGCATCAGCGGTTCCGCCGTGCCGTCCGCCAACACCCCGTCGACGTCGAGTTCGCCCGAGCCGATCATCCAGTCGACGTGGACCAGGCTGGTGTTGGCGCCAAGCTCCGCCTTTTCCTCCGGGCTGCGGTTGCCGCCGTTCCTGATGTTCTCGCCGTAGGACTGGCCCACCGCGATGTGGCTGGCGGCGTTTTCGTCGAACAGGGTGTTGTTGAAGATGATGCCGCTTTTGGAAATTGGCGAGGAATGCGGCACCAGTGCTACTTCGCCAAGCCGGGCGGCCCCTTCATCGGTTGAGATCAGGCTGCGGAAGGCGTCCTCGCCCTTGGCCGCCGTCATCTCGACAATACGCCCCTTCTCGAAGCGCACCTTGATGCCGTCGATGAGCGTGCCCTGATAGGACAGCGGCTTGGTCGAACACACGGTGCCGTCCACCCGGTCCTTGTGCGGGCAGGTGAAGACCTCCTCGGTCGGGATATTGGCGTTGCACACGATGCCGTTGCGCGCCATGCCGGAACCGCCTTTCCAGACATGGTCATCGGCGAGGCCCAGCGTCAGGCTGGTTCCGGGACCGCGATATTTGAGCGCCGCATAGCGCTTGACGTTCAGCAAAGTGGTGCGCCGCGCCAGAGCGGCGGAATGGCTGACCCAGGCGCCAACCGGATCGGGCAGATCAGCCCTGGTGCAGGAGAAGATCGCCTGCCACAGTCTGGCCAGTGCCTGATCGGGGGCCAAGTCCGGAAACACCGATTTCGCCCAGGCCGGAGTGGCGGCGGCAATCACGCACCAGTTGATGGCAAAGCCGGTGATCAGTTCCAGCGCCGGGCGATAGGCCAGCGACCGGGCCTTGTTGGCGCGCGACAGCTTGGTGGCATCCTGTCCAACCAGCAGGGCAGGGTCCTCCCCGGCGATGGCGAGGCGGGCGGCACCGCCCTTGAAGGCCTCGGCCATGCCGTTGAACAGCCAAGAGGGTGCCGTGTCGAAGGCGGCGTCCGGGGCATGGGCATAGCGCGCCAGTGTCGTGGCGTCGTCACTGTAGAGCGTGGTGACCAGGCTGGCCCCGGCCCTGTAGGCATGTTCGGTGATGCGCCGCACCAGGGGCACGGCATCAAGTGGCGCCGTCATCACCACCTGCTGGCCCGGCGCCACATTGAGGCCGGAGCGGACGGTGAGTTCCGCATAGCGGTCAAGCAGGGTTTCGAAGTTCATGGGGAAAGGCTCCTGTGCGCGGCGGGCTAATCCGTTAAAATGCCATCTTCAAATTGCGGCGGCAAGGCGCTATCTAGAGGTCATGAACTTTCTCGACCCCCTTCTTCCCCAGCAGCGCGAGGCGCGACTGCGCTATCTCGATGCCGATTTTCAGGTGCTGCGCGAGGGCGATTTCGTGCGCTGTGCGGTAACCGGCGACCCGATCCGCGTCGAAAACCTGCGCTACTGGAATGTCGAGCGCCAGATGCCCTACCGCTCCGCCGAAGTGGCCTTTGCCGAGATGCTGAAGAGCTTCAGATGATGCCGTCGAGGAATTGCATGATGCGGCTCTGGAACAGGATCAGGAAATTGGCTGCCAGCAGCAGCACCTGAACCTGCAGCACGAAGGTTTCCTTCATCGGCCTGAGGCCATTGGCGCGGCGGATGATGAAAAAGATAAAAAATATCGTGTTCAGCGCCAGGATGCGCGAGATCATCGGCGGATCGCCCGACACCAGGACGTCATAGGCCTGGTCCCAACGTGCACGTTTGATGAGATCGAACATGATGCTTCCGCCAGTCTTGGCAGCCTTCCAGCCTCTAGTTATCGCCGTTTCAGGTTAATGATCAGTTGCACCGGAAGCCCGCACTGGAATGATCGTGAGGGGGGGTGTATAGGACCGGGCTTATCCCGGCGTTTGGAGTAATTGCGATGTTGACGAACTGGACACCTGACAGCTGGCGGAGTTTTCCGGTGGTTCAGATGCCCGATTATGACGACAAGGCCAAGCTGGCTTCGGTCGAAAAGACCTTGGCCGGTTACCCGCCGCTGGTCTTTGCCGGCGAAGCGCGCAAGCTGAAGCGCAAGCTGGCGCGGGTGGCGGAAGGCAAGGGTTTCCTGCTCCAGGGTGGTGACTGCGCGGAAAGCTTCGCCGAGCATTCGGCCGACAATATCCGCGATTTCTTCCGGGTTTTCCTGCAGATGGCGGTGGTCCTGACCTTTGCCGGCGGCCAGCCGGTGGTCAAGGTCGGGCGCATTGCCGGACAATTCGCCAAGCCGCGCTCCTCGCCCACCGAAACCATCGATGGCGTCGAATACCCGATTTACCGTGGCGACATCGTCAATGGTGCCGAAGCCACAATCGAGGAGCGCCGCCCCGATCCGGAACGCCAGATCATGGCCTACCGCCAGTCAGCGGCGACGCTGAACCTGCTCAGGGCTTTCGCGCAAGGCGGCTATGCCAACCTCGAGCATGTCCATAAATGGACGCCGGGCTGTCTTTCAGGAAGCCCAATGTCCATTTATGGACATGCTCGAGGTAGGCATAGCCGCCTTGCGCGAAAGCCC
>JBKJQD010000101.1:0-8928 GCA_046594125.1 Aestuariivirga sp. | reverse complement strand
CCGCCGTGGTCCACGGTAACGGTAACTTCGGAGGCGGCACCCGGCGTAACGCTCAGCGTCTGGGGATCGCCGGTGCCGTACTGGATGGCGACATCGAGGGCCAAGTTGGGGCCATTGGTTTCCTCAACATGGAAGCGGATGGTCTGCTCCTTGCCGACGATGCCAAAGCGTGGCGCTCTGTCGATGACGATCTTGCGGTCGCGCTCGGACTTGCTGCCGGTGATCAGGCCGTGGATCGGACCGCCGATGGCACTCTTGGCCGGATCGGCTGGCGCGTCGTGTATCTGGCCGTCGGTTATCATGATGGCACCGGCAAAGCGCTCGGGCGGAATATCGGTGAGCGCCCGGTTCAAGGCGTCGAAAGCGCGGGTGCCGTCGTTCTCGGCGCTGATGCCGGAGCGCACCTCGACGATGCGGAGTTCGGTGTTGCCGAGACGGCTGGCTGCGGCCTTCAGGGCATTTTCAGCTTGATCGGTCTGGGCGGTGCGGCTGCCGGTGTCCTGGCTCAGGCTGCGGTCGATGACGGCAACGGCGATGTCGTCGAGGCCCTGGCGCTCCTCATTGCGGATCGAGGGATTGGCGAGTGCGGCAAGCAGCAGGGCCAGTGACAGGGCCCGCAGCGGCCAGCCGCGCGAACGGGAGATTGCCGAAATCAGCATGAGGGCCAGCCCCACGGCGCCGAGTACCGCCACCAGGGTCCAGCCGAGAACGGGTGCGAAGGCGATTGTCCAGCCCATCACTGACCGAGCCTTTCGAGGAGGGCCGGAATATGGACCTGATCGGCCTTGTAGTTGCCGGTCAGGGCATACATGACGATGTTGACGCCGCTGCGGTAAGCGAACTCGCGCTGGCGCTCGATGCCGGGAATAACGGCGTAGCGCGGCTCACCATTGTCATCCAGGGCCCAGGCGGCGGCATAGTCGTTGGCGCCGATGATGATGGCGCTGACACCGTCGCTGCTGCCGGAGGCAGCACCGGTGGCATCGGTCTGTTCAACCCAGAGCTGCCCTTGGGCATAGCGTCCGGGGAATGATTGCATCAGATAGAAGGTGCGGGTGAGGACATGTTCCGGAGGCACCGGTTCAAGCGGCGGAATATCCAGCTTGGCAAGCATGCGGCGCAGGGCATCGGCACTGCTGGTGCTGCCACCTGTCAAGGAATCGAGGCCGGCACCGTCGTCGCGCAGATCGAAGAAGATGGTGCCGCCATTCTTCATGTAGGTATCCATCTTGGCGAGTGCAGCGTCGGAGGGCACGGCGGCGTCGGCGCGCACCGGCCAGTAGAGCAGGGGAAAGAACACAATGTCGTCGTTCTCGATATTGACGCCCACCGGATCGCCGGGATCAACCGAGGTGCGGTCGCGCAGGATGGCGTCGAGGCCGCGCAGGCCTTCGTCGCTCACCCGGTCGATCCCGGCATCGCCGGTCACCACATAGGCGAGATGGGTCTGCAACGCGGCATTGAGCGCGAACTGGTCAGAGGTCTCGGCTCGGGCATCGGGGATGAATGGAACAGTGATAACCAGCAACAGGGCGGCCGCCGCGGCCCGGCTGGTGCGCAGGCGGTGCAGGCCGCCGCCCAGGACGAGGGCTGCGAGGCAATCGAGAAGGAACAGGATCGTTGCTCCGGCAAACAGCAGTGGGGCCAGTGGCAAGGCGGGGCGCGGCGCCAGGCTGCGGAGTGCTATGCCGGGGGCCAGGCCAGTGATGGCGGTCAGGCTGTCGCCGCTGCGTGAAATATTAATGGCGCGTTCCTGGGCGCCACGGCGGTAAACGCCAGCGGGGGTCTGGGGCGTGGCGCGGGCCTTGTCCATGGCGGTGGCGGCAATCGGCACCGTATCGGGCAGGGGATCGGCCAGATCGCCAAAGCCGCTCAGGGCGCGCCACGGTGCAAAGGCAGCGGCACCATTGGGATCGGCGGCGGCAACGGCGCTGCCGCCTCCGGCAGCGGGGGCGAGATCGAGGATGCGGCGGAGCATTTCGACGAAGAGACCGGTCAGCGGCAGGTTCGACCAGTCGGCATTGGCGGTGATGTGGAACAGGATCACCAGCCCCTTGCCCTGGTGCTTTGCAGTAACCAGCGGTGTGCCGTCGGCGAGGTTGGCCCAAACCCGGTCTGGCAAGTCGGCGTCAGGCTCGGCCAGAACCTGGCGGCTCACTTTCACGGTCTCGTCGATGGCCAGACCATTGAAAGGACTGGCTGGCGGAAAGGCCTGCAGGCCCTGCGGCGTTTCCCAACTCAGTGCGCTGCCCAGCGACCGCCCGCCTTCGCGCAGTTGCACCGGAATGAGATCATCTGCCGCTCCCGCCATGCGCGGTCCGGCAAAGCGCAGCAACAGGCCGCCGCGCTCGACCCAGCGGCTGACCATGTCGCGCGTATCCTGCGGCAGCACACCGATGTCGGCCAGCACCAGCATGGACAGGCCCTGATCGAGCTGGTCCTTCAGCGTTTTCGCATCGGCGGGCTCGGTCATCTCGCCGAAGGGTTCAAGGGCGCGCGACACGTAATAGAGCGGCGAAAGCAGCGGCTGGGCCGTCTCGCTGGAGGAGCCCGACTGCAAGGCGATGGATTTGCGCCGCCAGCGGTCATCCATGAGGAAAGTGGCGGCGGCGTTGCGCTCGGCCTCGATAGTGATGCGGTGGATGTCGTTGCGCAGTTCGATGGGCAGTTCGATCACCGCATCGGTCTTGGACGAATTGGCGGCAAAATTCACCGTCGCCTCGCTAAGCGCCCGGCCATTGCCGGCATGGGCCACCACCTTGACGCCTTGCTCAGGACCACCAAGGACACGCAGCACCGAGACCTTGACCTTGCCACCATCGAAGCCCGGAGCGGCAAGCGCCAAAGGCAAGGCCGATTGTTCCGGAACGATGGCCTCGACCGCCGCCTTGCCGCCAGCCAGCGCTGCCAAGCCAGTGGCGAAGGCCACGGCGCTGCCGTCGTCGATGCCGTCGCTCAGCCAGACTACGCGCAAGCTTGAAGACGTGGCGAAGGCCTGATTGAGTTGCGCCAGCGTTCCCGGACGGTCGGGATCAAGGGCGCGGGGGGCAAGCGCCTGGGCGCGGGTGCGAATGGTTTCGGAGGAGCCAGCCGCAAGCTGTTGCGGGCGGGCCTGTGGTGTGGTGAGCGCCAGCGTCACCGGGGCATCGGCGGCGCGGGCGCCATCGAGGATTTCGCCGATCAAGGCGCGGCGCTTGTCCCAATCCTTGGCGGCAGCCCAGGTATCGTCGACGACAAGCAGCAGCGGCTCGCGCTTCAGGGCATCGACATGGCCCGGCCCATAGAGCGGATGCGACACGCCGATGATGACCAGGGCTGCTACCGCAAGCCGCAGCAGCATTAGCCACCACGGTGTCTTGTCGGGCTGGTCGTCGCGGTTGATGAGATCGAGCAGCAGGCGGAGAGGCGGGAACTTCACGGTTGCGGGCTTGGGCGGTGTGAAGCGCAGCAGCCACCAGATGACCGGCAGCAGCAGCAAGGCGCCCAGTGCCAGCGGCGTGGTAAAGGTCAAGGACTGGAGAAAGCTCATCGGCGCCGGTCTCCGGCAATGAGGCCATGCAGTGCCATCAGCAGGGCCGCCACGGACTGGTCGGTGCGGTGGATGGTGAAGCTCCAGCCGATGCGGCGGCAGAGTTCACGCAGTTCGGCGCGGTGGGCTTGCAGCCGTTCGGCATAGGCGCCGCGCAAGGCTTCGGTCTTGCCCGAGAGGAATTTGAGCGGGCCGGCCATTTCCTGGAATTCGACGCGGCCGGCATAGGGCAGCGTTTCCTCGGCTGGATCAGCGACTTGGACAAGATGACCGCGCACCCCTGCCGTGGCCATGGGCGTTATCGCGCTGGCGATGTCGGCGGGCTTGTCGAAGAAATCACCCACCAGAAGGGCCGAGGAAAAGCGTGGCATACGGCCGAAGACGGGCAGTGCCGGGCCATCATCGTCGAGAAACCATTGGGCGATGCGCTGCAGCGTGCCGCGGCCATGGCCCGGTGCGTGCGGGCTGCCGATGGCGCCGACGCGCTCGTGGGCGCGCAGTGCCAGCACGCCAAGCGCCAGGGCGATGAGCTGGGCGCGGTCGCTTTTACTGGTCTCCGACAAATGTGAGCGGAAGGACATGGAGATGTGCGGGCTGGCCCACAGCCACAGGGTATTGGCGGCCTCCCATTCATTCTCGCGGATGAAGACGCGGTCGGAGCGGGCCGATTTGTGCCAGTCGATGCGCTGGGTGGAATCACCGAAGCTGTAGGGGCGGTATTGCCAGAAGCTTTCGCCCGGCCCGGCGCGCTTCCTGCCATGGTCACCAAGAATGACGGTGGCGGCGATGCGTTCGGCCTCGACCAGCAGCGGCGGCAGGACGCGCGCCGCGGCTTCGGCGCGGTCGGACAGGCTCAGGGCGGTGGCGGGTTTTACCATGCGGCTCAGGCGAGAAGGCTGCTGAGCCGGTCGATGGTGCTGGCAATGGTGTGGCCATCGGCGCGGGCGGTGAAGTTCAGCGCCATGCGGTGTTTGAATACCGGGGCCAGAAGGGCTGCCACATCATCGATCGATGGCGAAAGCCTGCCCTGCAACAGGGCGCGGGCGCGGGCACCGAGCATCAGGGCCTGGCTGGCGCGTGGGGATGGACCCCAGGCGACGTTGTGGTTGACGAAATCATCGGCATCGGGACCAGGCCTGGTGGCGCGGACCACGCGCAGGATGGCTTCCGCCACCTGTTCGCCCACTGGAATGACGCGGGTCAGGCGCTGGGCGTTGAGGAGTTCGGTGGTGCTGAGCACCTTCTCGGCCTCATCCTCGCTGGCGCCCGTCGTGGCAAAGAGCATGCGGCGTTCGGCATCGAGCGAGGGATAGGGCACGTCGATTTCGAGCAGGAAGCGGTCAAGCTGGGCTTCGGGCAGGGGATAGGTGCCCTCCTGCTCGATGGGGTTTTGCGTGGCCAGCACATGGAAGGGGCGCGGCAGGTCGTGGCGCACGCCAGCCACCGTGATATGATGCTCCTGCATGGCTTGCAACAGCGCCGACTGGGTGCGGGGCGAGGCGCGGTTGATTTCATCGGCCATCATCAACTGGCAGAACACCGGACCCGGCACAAAGCGGAACTGGCGGCGGCCATTGTCGGCTTCGTCGAGGACTTCCGAACCCAGGATATCGGCGGGCATCAGATCGGGGGTGAACTGGACGCGCTTTTCATCGAGGCCGAGAACGCGGCCCAATGTGGTGGCGAGCTTGGTCTTGGCCAAGCCCGGAGCGCCAACGAGGAGGGCGTGACCGCCGCCGAGGATTGAGATCAGCACCTGTTCAACCACCTCGTCCTGGCCGAAGATCACCTTGCCGATGGCGGCGCGGACTTTGTTCAGGCGGTCGCCCACGGCTTCGAGGTCGGTGAGGATCTGGCGGTCGGCTTCATTGATGCTGGGCATGGGGCTCACTATAGTTGGTCCACGCCCATTCTGGCGGGTGGCGGGATATTGTTGTTAATGACATCCTCGTGAAGGAGAATGGCCTAAAAGAGGCGGCGGAACACGACTCAAACTCTAGCAGAATACGCGAGCATGATGTCTACAGATCAGAGGGATGCCAGCAATCCGTTGCGCGGCCTGGGCGCGGTGGCAAAGGCGGGAGGTGCCGCCCCAGTCCACCTGTGGAATCCGCCGTTCTGCGGCGACATCGACATGCGCATCGCCGCCGATGGCTTGTGGTATTACATGAATTCGCCAATCGGCCGCAAGCCGCTGATGCAGCTCTTCGCCTCGGTGCTGCGGCTGGACCCGGACGGCAAATACTATCTCGTCACGCCGGTGGAGAAATGCGGTATCCGGGTGGATGACGCGCCCTTCACCGCCATCCGCATGGCGGTCGAGGGCGAAGGCCAAACCCAAGTGATTCGATTCGAAACCAACACCGACGATCAGCTGACGGTGGACGGCGAACACCGGTTGCGATTCGAAACCGAAGCCCGAACCGATGGCCTCAAGCCCTATGTGCGGGTGCGCGCCAATCTCGACGCGCTGGTGTCGCGGGCGCTGTTCTACGATCTTGTGGCAGCAGGAAGTGTTGTGGACGGCTGGTTCGGCGTGTGGTCGTCGGGGATTTTCTTTCCGATGCAACGCGCCGGGGAGATCGGCTTCACACCATGAATTTCCGTTTTGACGAGAGTGAATTCCGGGCGCGGACCGGACGGCTGTTTGCGGCACCACCCGATGAGCCGCGGCGCAGCGATGACGATCTCAATCCGCAGGCGCCGATCATTCCACCTGGAGTCGAGCCGAAACCAGCCGCCGTGCTGGTGCCGCTGGTGGCGCGTGATGGCGGCCTGCAGGTGATCCTGACCCAGCGCACCGATCACCTGTCGCGCCATGCCGGGCAGATCGCCTTTCCCGGCGGGCGCATCGACGCCGGTGACGCAAGCCCGGCGGCGGCGGCATTGCGCGAGACGGAAGAGGAAACCGGTATTTCCCGCGATTTTGTCGAACCGGTGGGTTATCTCGATACCTATCTGACGGGGACGTCCTATCGTGTTGTGCCGGTGGTTGGCCTGCTGCGGCCCGGCTTTACTGTCACGCCACAGGCGGGCGAAGTGGCGGATGTCTTCGAGGTGCCGCTGGCCTTTCTGATGAACCCGGCGCACCACGAAAGACACGCGCGCGAGTTCAAGGGCAAGGAACGCTTCTTCTATGCCATGCCCTATGAGGGCCGTTACATCTGGGGCGCTACGGCGGGCATGATCCGCAATCTCTATATGCTGATGTATGGTGAGCCGTGAAGCAGCCGCCATCATTGGCCCGCGCCAAATGGCTGCGCGCGCCATCCCTGAAACGCATTTTCGCCGTCATACGCGAAGCCGGCGGCGAGGCGCGGGTGGCGGGAGGTGCTGTGCGTGATGCGTTGCTGGGATTTCCGGTGGCCGATATCGATCTCGCCACGACGCTTTCTCCGCAGGCGGTGACGGCGGCCTGCGCCGCGGCGGGACTGAAAGTTGTCCCCACCGGCATCGATCATGGCACGGTCACCGTGGTGAGCGATCACCAGCCTTACGAAATCACCACTCTGCGTCACGATATCGAGACCGATGGCCGCCGCGCCAAAGTTCAGTATACGGACGACTGGCAGGCCGATGCCTGGCGCCGCGACTTCACCATGAACGCGCTGTACTGCGATGAACGTGGAAAAACATATGACTTTACAAATGGTTACCGCGATATCCTGAAAAAGAGAATCAGGTTCGCGGGGAAGCCGTCGCAGCGCATCGCGGAAGACTATCTGCGCATTCTGAGGTTCTTCCGCTTTCACGCGCGGTTTGGAAAGGGAACGCCCGACAAGGCAGCGCTGGCCGCCTGTATCCGCCAGCGCAAGGGCCTTGACGGTTTGTCGGCGGAGCGCATCCGCCAGGAGATGTTCAAGCTGCTGGCGGCTCCGGGCGCGGTGCCGACGCTGAAGCTGATGCACAAGCACGGTATTCTCAAATGGCTTCTTCCGTATACGGAGGACTGGCGCGTGCTGGCCAGGCTGCCGCCTGATCCGGTTCTGCGCCTCGCGGTTCTCGCCGCCGATCCTCGTGCCATGCAGGAGCGCTGGCGGCTGTCGAAAACCGAGGCCAATCGAATCGAGGCGATACTTGGCGCCATGACGCCAACGCCGGCGTTGAGGCCGGGCGAGCAGCGCATGGTGCTGTATCGTCTCGGGCCAGAGTTATGGCGCGATGCTGTGCGGCTTGGTCTGGCGCGCGCCAGGGCGCCGCTTGATGATCCCGCCTGGAAACGGCTGTTGCGCTTGGCCTCCCGCTGGCCAATTCCCGCCATGCCAGTCACTGGCCGCGACCTGATTGCCTTCGGCATGGAACCCGGCCCGGACATGGGAGCGGTGCTTCTGCGCCTTGAAGACTGGTGGCTGGCGTCGGGCTTCAAACCGGGCAAGGATGAGCTGTTGCAACGCTTGAAAGGAGAAACCTGAGATGGCCGATATCATCGTGATGAAGACCAGAGGCAAGGGCGCGCCCGAAGTGGAGAAGGGCAGCCCTGATCCAGCGAAACTCATCAAGGGCAAGTACCGCACCAAGACCTGGAGCCATTTCACCGGCGAGAATGACAGGCTCTTTTGCGGCATCTGGGAATCAACGCCGGGCAAGATGAGCTGTGACTACAAGGAATGGGAGTTCTGCCATTTCATTGAAGGCAAGGCCATCCTGACCAATGACAAGGGCAAATCCTGGACTCTGAAGAAGGGCGACGGTTTCATCATCCCGGCGGGCTTCAAGGGCACCTGGGAAACAGTGAAGACGGTGCGCAAGCATTATGTCATCCTGATGCCGAAAGCATGAAATCGGTCCTCGTCACCGGCTCGGCCAAGCGCATCGGGCGCAAGCTGGCGCTCGATATGGCGGCTGATGGCTGGGACGTGGCTGTCCATTGCAACGCCTCGATCATCGAGGCGGAAGAGGTGGCCCGGCTGATCCGCGCCATGGGGCGGCGCGCCGTCATCGTGCGCGGCGACCTGTCGGAAGACGAGGTGCCGGACCGGCTGGTGGCCGAGGCCTCGGCGGGGCTGGGCGGGCTCACCTGCTTGATCAACAACGCCTCGCTGTTCGAGCCCGATGAAGTGGGGTCGATCACCCGCGACAGCTGGGCCCGGCATAACGACACCAACCTGCGGGCCCCCGTGTTCCTGTCGCAAGC
Organism: Aestuariivirga sp.; assembly: GCA_046594125.1. Lineage (GTDB taxonomy): Bacteria > Pseudomonadota > Alphaproteobacteria > Rhizobiales > Aestuariivirgaceae > Aestuariivirga. The sequence continues at coordinate 265 of JBKJQD010000101.1, read as the reverse complement.
CTTCGCGCGACAATTGCCGGTAGGTCTCGAGGGCAACATCATCTCGATCATCGACCAGCGGGTGTGGAAGCTCAACCCGCGCTTCTTCTCCTACACCATGTCGAAATCGGGACTGTGGACAGCGACGCGGACGCTGGCCCAGGCGCTGGCGCCGCGCATCCGGGTCAATGCCATCGGCCCCGGCCCAGCGCTGCCGAGTGCGCGCATGGATGATCAGGAATTCGCCAAACAAACGCGGCTGACGCTCCTGCACCGCGGCACGTCG
>JBKJQD010000399.1:0-5231 GCA_046594125.1 Aestuariivirga sp. | reverse complement strand
GTTTTGAAAGCTGCCCGACACCGATGGGCGCACTCGTTCTTGAGCATTTCCACGGTGCGGAAAGGCCGTGGCGGCGGGATCGATGCGGCACACCGCGCCGTGGAAATGCTCAAGAACGAGTGCGCCCATCGGTGTCGGGCAGCTTTCAAAACAGCCGATCATGGTATCGATAGCCGCATCGCTCAGCTCCGACAGGAAGCTCGACTTCCAGTAGTTGAGGGCACCCTTGGGGTAGCCGCCGTCCAGCATCCCGTTAAGGGCGCTGTAGGGAATGGGGCCGAGGACATCCATGACCGGCGGGCCAAAGGCCTTGACCGGCTTCATCGCCGCCTCGCCCTCCGCCAGACTGCCGCAATGGGCGCCAGCCAGTGCCGCGACCGGTGTGCCGGACCCATCCGGCGCGTGGGTGAGTGTGCCGATGAGTCCCATGTCGTCGGAAAGCGTCCGCGCCGTATCGCGGAAGAAGCGCAGCATGTCGCGTGCCTTGGCGATGGGATGAACGACCAGCCCGCCCGTCACGATGGGGCCTACGGGGTGCAGCTTGAATTGCAACGAAGCCGCAACACCAAAATTACCGCCGCCGCCACGCAAGGCCCAGAACAAGTCGGCGTTTTCTTCGGCGCTGGCATTGACAACTTTACCCTCCGCCGTGACCACTTCGACGGATAGCAAGTTATCGAGTGCCAGACCATGCTTCGACATTAGCCAGCCGATGCCGCCACCCAGCGTCAGTCCGGCAACCCCGGTCGTCGAGATGAGACCGCCGGTGACCGCCAGTCCATGAATCTGGCTCTCGCGATTGACATCGCCCCACGTACAGCCGCCCTGCGCCCGCAATGTACGTTTTGCCGCATCAACATGAATGCCGGTCATCGCCGCCAGATCGATCATCAGACCGCCATCGACAGTGGCCTTGCCCGCCACATTGTGGCCGCCGCCGCGCACCGCGATCTCCAGTCCGAGACTGCGGCCGAGTTTCACCGCCTCGGCGATATCGGCGCTGCCCCGGCAGCGGGCAATCACCGCCGGCCGCTTGTCGATCAGGCCATTGTGAACCTTCCGGGCCTCGTCATAGCCTGCGTCACCCTGCTGGAGGAGCTTACCGCCAAAGGTCTTGGCAAGCTCGGCAATTGCATCTGTGGACGTTGCGATCATGGCGGTTTCTCCGAAAAACTCACCCTATGCCCATTCCGGAACGTGGTCGATAGGGTGTGGATTGTCTTGTCCGGGCCGTCACTCAACCGAAAGTTGCCTTCACATTTGCCCCCTCCTGTGAATAGCGCGTATAATTCGATTCCAATTGTCCGCAAGAGGTAGCCTTCGCTATCACAGCCCCATGTCCGCACAATCAAACCTCCGTCCGGTGGAAACCGGCCACGACGACGCCTACCGCACCCCGCCCCAGAACCTGGAAGCGGAACAGGCGCTGTTGGGCGCCATTCTCGTCAACAACGACGCCTGTGACCGGGTCACCACCTTCCTCAGGGCCGAACATTTTTCCGAACCTGTCCACGCCCGCATCTTCGAAGCCGCCGAAATCCTGATCCGTGCGGGCAAGCTGGCCAGCCCGGTGACGCTCAAGACCTATTTCGACAATGACGCGACCTTGAAGGAAATCGGTGGCCCCGCCTATCTGGCGAGACTGGCGGCGGGTGCCACCACCATCATCAACGCCGAGGAATATGGCCGCACCATCTACGAACTGGCCCAGCGCCGCGCCCTGATCGGGGTGGGCACCGATCTCGTCAACGAGGCCTTCGACCCGAGCGTCGAGGACACCGCCAAGGACCTGATCGAACGCGCCGAACAGACGCTCTACTCCATGGCCGAGACCGACAAATATGGCCAGGGCTTCAGACCCATCGTCCAGGCCCTGACCCAGGCCATCGACATGGCGAGTGCCGCCTACCAGCGCGACGGCGGCCTGTCGGGACTTTCAACGGGCCTGCGCGATCTCGACGACAAGCTGGGCGGCCTGCAATCCTCCGACCTCATCATTCTCGCCGGGCGCCCGGCCATGGGCAAGACGGCGCTGGCCACCAATATCGCCTACAACGTGGCGCGCAAGTTCCAGGCGGAATTCATGCCCGATGGCTCCACCAAGGTTAAGAACGGCGGCATCGTCGCCTTCTTCTCACTGGAAATGTCGAACGAGCAATTGGCCACCCGTATCATTTCCGGCCAGGCGGAGATTTCCTCCGAGATGATCCGCCGCGGCAAGATCACCGAGGGCGAATTCAACCGGCTGGTGGAAGTCTCGACCGAATTGCAATCGCTGCCCCTCTATATCGACGACACCGGCGGCCTGACCATTGCCCAGGTGGCGGCCCGTGCCCGGCGCCTGAAGCGCCAGCGCGGATTGGGCCTGATCGTCGTAGACTATCTCCAGCTTCTCGCCGGCTCCTCGCGCCGCGCCGCCGAGGGCCGTGTCCAGGAAGTCTCGGAAATCACCGTCGGCCTCAAGGCACTCGCCAAGGAACTGAACGTGCCGGTCATTGCGCTCTCGCAGCTGTCGCGTCAGGTGGAAAGCCGCGAAGACAAGCGCCCGCAGCTTTCGGATTTGCGTGAATCGGGATCGATCGAGCAGGACGCCGACGTCGTCATGTTCGTGTTCCGCGAGGAATATTACCTTGAGCGCCTGAAGCCCGAGGAAGGCTCACCCGAGTTCCAGAAATGGTTCGAGAAGGCCAGCCGCGCCCACGGCAAGGCCGAAGTCATCATCGGCAAACAGCGCCACGGCCCCACCGGCACGGTGGAACTGCAGTTCGACGGCAAGTATACCAGGTTCAACAACCTCGCCCGCGACGAACAAATGCCGGAACGGTTTGAGTAGCCGCTAATCCGCCCCTGCGGGGCACCCTCTCCCGCCAAGCGGGCAGGGGTAGACTGTCCCCTCGCCCGCTTGGCGGGAGAGGGTGGCGCGGAACGCGCCGGGTGAGGGACTTGCAAGAAGTTTCGGGTGACGGCAAACTCGCCAAATGCCCACCACCTTCAAAACCCAGAGCCGCGCCAAAGCACTTCGCCACAACCCGACTGATGCCGAACAACGCCTCTGGAACGCCCTGCGCAATCACAGCCTGGGTGGCCACAAGTTCCTCCGCCAGGTGCCCATCGAACCCTACATCGTGGATTTCCTCTGCCGCAAGAAGCGTCTGATCGTCGAGGCTGACGGCGCAACCCATGCCGAAGATCACGAGATTGCCCATGATGCGAGGCGCGACGCTTTTCTGCGGGAGCGGGGTTACCGGATTTTCCGGGTGACCAATGTCGATGTGTTCAGAAATCTGGATGAGGTTTTGCGGGGGATTTTGCTCGAACTTGAAGCCCCTCACCCGCCCCTGCGGGGCACCCTCTCCCGTCAAGCGGGCGAGGGGTAGACTGTCCCCTCGCCCGCTTGGCGGGAGAGGGTGGCGCGGAACGCGCCGGGTGAGGGACTTGATCCCTTCGCATCCAGCCGCTTAAAGGGGCCGATGACCCACACTCCCGAAGACTTGGCCGGAGCCGTCCTCACCATCGATCTGGTGGCACTGAAGGACAATTGGCGCTTGCTGTCCAGCCAGGCTGGGTCCGCCGAATGCGGTGCCGCGGTCAAGGGCAATGCCTATGGCTTGGGGATCGATCCGGTGGCCCGCGCCCTGTGGGAGGCTGGCTGCCGCGCCTATTTCGTGGCCCGTCCCAAGGAGGGTGAGGAACTGCGCGCCATCCTGCCCGAGGCGGTGATCTATGTGCTCGACGGGCTGTTTACGGGTCAGGCCGAGTTCTACGCCAAGCTCAACCTGTGCCCGGCGCTGATCTCGACAGACGAAGCCCGCGAGTGGGCCGCCTTTGGCCGCGTCTATGGCCGCAAACTGCCTTGCGCCGTTCACGTCGATACCGGCATCAACCGCCTGGGCTTCACCATGGCCGAGTTCGAGGCCCTGCTCGATGATGCCTTCACCATGGAAGGCCTGAACGTCTGCCTGCTGATGAGTCATCTGGCCTGTGCCGATGAACCGGCGCACCAGTTGAACACCCACCAGCGCGACGCCTTCGCGCAAGTGCGGCGCATGTTGCCCGGCGTCCCCGCCAGCCTCGCCAATTCCAGTGGCATATTCCTGGGAGCGGATTACACCCACGATCTGGTGCGCCCCGGCATCGCCCTTTATGGCGGCAACCCTACTCCCGCCGCTGCCAATCCGATGCGCGCCGTGGCCCATCTCGAAGGCACCGTCCTGCAGGTTCGCCATGTGAGCGTGGGCGAAACCGTGGGCTATGGCGCCACTTGGGAAGCCACTCGCCCGAGCCGCATTGCCGTCCTGGGGGCGGGTTACAAGGACGGCGTGCCGCGGGCACTTTCCTCAAAGCAGAATGACGGCCCAGCCCAGGTGTTCATCGGCGGCAGGCGTTGCCCGGTGGCCGGGCGCATTTCGATGGACATGATGGGTGTCGATATCACCGATCTCATGCCGCATTCGGTGCTGCGCGGGACCCGCGCTGAAATTCTGGGCGAGCATATCCTCATCGACGAAGCCGCCGCCTGGGCCGGCACAATTTCATACGAGTTGCTGACCAGACTGGGGAGCCGCTATGCAAGGCTCTATTCAGGACTCGAATCGGACGCCAGCCCTTGAACCCTCTTGCCCATATTGGCCGCAGCACATTGTCGCTCTGCGAGGAAGTGGGCCGCGTTGCCCTGTTCCTCAAGGATGGCTTGCTGCAGGGCCTGACGCCGAAACTCTATCTCCGCCAGATCGCCGAGCAGATGCTGAAGATCGGCTATTTCTCGCTGCCGGTCGTCGGCCTCACGGCGTTTTTCACCGGTGGCGCATTGGCCTTGCAAATCTATTTGGGTTCGTCGCGCTTCAATGCCGAAAGTCTGGTGGCCTCCATCGTGGCGCTGGGCATCACCCGCGAACTGGGGCCGGTGCTGGCGGGCTTGATGGTGGCAGGACGCGTCGGCGCTTCAATTGCTGCTGAGTTGGGCACCATGCGCGTCACCGAACAGATCGATGCGCTGGTGACGCTGGCCACCAATCCCTTCAAATATCTGGTGGGGCCGCGCATCATCGCCGCCGTGGTGACGCTGCCCATCCTGGTGGCCATCGGCGACACCATCGGCATCATGGGCGGCTACATCATCGGCACCAGATCGCTTGGCCTCAATGGTGCGGCCTACATCAAGAACACCGCCGATTTCCTCGAAGTCCAGGACGTCACCTCGGGCCTCATCAAGGCCGCCGTCTTCGGCTTCA
>JBKJQD010000243.1:0-4035 GCA_046594125.1 Aestuariivirga sp. | reverse complement strand
CCAGCACGATGAACAGCTGGTAGCCCCAGAACACAAACCACGAGAGATTGCCCAAGGCCAGCCGGGTGCGGCAGGTGCGTTGCACGACATAGAAGCTCGTGCACATCAGGGCGTTGCCGCCAAAGGCAAAGACCACCGCCGAAGTATGGAGCGGACGCAGCCTGCCGAAATTGAACCATTCGAGATCGGGGTTCCAGGCCGGATAGGCCAGTTGCAGGGCGATGATCACACCCACCAGGAAGCCGGTGACGCCCCAGAACACCGTGGCGATGGCGCCGGCCCTGATAACACCGTCCATATAGCCGCTGGTGTCGGGCTCCGGTTCACCAAAGCTGCGGGCCTTGAAAATCAGCGCCAGAATTGCGGCGCTAGCGAAGATGAACATATGGACAGCGAAAGGCATATCTTCCGCCTTGGCGCCCAGCGTGATGGCAAGAATTGCAAGGAGGACATAGATCCCCATTTGCACCAGTGACCCCGACCCCATGGCTGCCCTCTTTGTTTGAAGCTTCAGGACAGCAATGTGTGACTGCGGCCGGGCTGGCATTGACATGGATCAAAGCTGGCGGTGGCGCGTTGCGACCTTCGTCGTAAAGAATGCTGTAAATTGCCGGGACGGACTTGATTCATTTGCCCATGTCCCCGATCATTGCCAGTCATGCTGCGCGACTGGACCATCCTGTTTGTGGGCCTAGGCTATCTGGGCGCCCTGTTTGCCGTGGCGACCTGGGGCGACGGCCAAGCCAAGCGGCGGCTTAACCGCGGCGGGCGGCCGCTCATCTATGCGCTTTCGCTTGGCGTTTACTGCACGTCCTGGACCTATTTCGGCAGTGTCGGCATAGCAGCCCGCAGCGGGCTGGACTTCCTGCCCATCTATATCGGTCCGATGCTGGTGCTGCTGCTCGGCTGGCGGCTGCTGGGCTCCATTGCCGCCATCTCGAAGCGCCACAATATCGCGTCGATTGCCGATTTCCTCGCGGCCCGCTACGGCAAGAGCGAGGCGCTGGGAGCACTCGTCACCGTCATCGCGGTGATCGGCATCGTGCCCTACATTTCGATTCAGTTGAAGGCGGTGGCGGCCTCGCTGCAAGTCATCATTGCCGGACCGTTGTGGCCGGGCGACTTCATCCATCCGCCACACGGCATCGACGATCTGTCGATCCTGGTGGCCGTCACCATGGGTGGTTTCGCCATTCTCTTCGGTACCAGGCATATCGATACGACCGAGCATCAGGATGGCATGATTCTGGCGATTGCCGTCGAATCGGTGGTGAAGCTGGTGGCCTTCGTGGCAGTAGGCCTGTTCGTGGTGCATGGCATGATGGGCGGCTGGGATGCGTTTCTAACGCGCGCCGCCGCCAGCCCGCAGGTGACGGAGCTGTTTTCGCGCGGTCTCGATGGCGGGCGCTGGCTGACCATGACCTTCCTTGCCGCCTGCGCCATCATGCTGCTGCCGCGTCAGTTCCACGTGGCGGCCGTGGAAAACAGCAGTGCCGAGGAGATCAGGCGCGCCGCATGGCTGTTTCCCGCCTATCTGGTGGCCATCAACCTGTTCGTCATTCCGATTGCCATTGCTGGCCTCCTCATGCTGCCCGCCGGCGCCGATGGCGACACTTTCGTGCTGGCGCTGCCGGTTGCCGCGCACAATGAGTTCTTCGCCGTCATCGCCTTTATTGGCGGGCTGTCGGCCTCCACCGCCATGGTGATAGTCGAGTGCATCGCGCTGTCCATCATGGTGTGCAACAATCTCGTGGTGCCGCTGCTGCTGCGCCGCCGCGAGGAACGCCCGGCGCTGCATCAGGACATGGGGGCGAGGCTCATCGCCATCCGGCGCTGGGCCATCGTGTTGATTCTCGGGCTGGCCTATTCCTATTACCGCATGACCGGCGCCTCGGCGGCGCTGGCGCAGGTGGGGCTACTGTCCTTTGCGGCGGTTGCCCAGTTCGCACCAGCCTTCTTCGGTGGACTGGTGTGGAAGCGGGCGACGGCGCGCGGCGCCATGGCCGGCATTACCGCGGGCTTTGCCGTATGGCTCTATACGTTGCTGCTGCCGGCCTTTGCCGATGCCGGCTGGATTGACCACGGCTTTCTCGATGCCGGACCGCTGGGGCTTGGCATGCTCAGGCCGCGCATGCTGCTCAACATGGAATTCGACCCGCTCACCCACGGCGTGGTGTGGAGTATGATGGTCAATGTGGCCGCCTACATCGGCGCCTCGCTCACCCGATTGCCCAGCCCCATCGAACGGGTGCAGGCGGAAAGCTTCGTGGCCCGTGACCTGCAACCTGGCAGCGGCAGCGGTTTCCGGCTGTGGCGCACCACGGTTTCGGCCGAGCGGCTGGAAGCGACAGTGGCGCGTTACATCGGGGCGTCGCGCGCCAGGGCCGCCTTCGCTGAATTTCAGGCGCAACGCGGCGCCGAAGCGCTGATCGGGCAGGAGGCCGATATCCGGCTGTTCCGCTTTGCCGAGCATCTGCTGGCCAGTGCGGTTGGCGTGGCCTCGGCCAGGCTGGTGATTGCCCTTATGCTGGAGCGGCATTCGACGCATGCGCGCGGCGCCATGCGCCTGCTTGACGATGCCTCAGCCGCCATCCAGCACAACCGCGACGTCCTGCAATCGGCCATCGACAATGTCGGCCACGGCATTGCCGTGTTCGATGCCGAGATGGCGCTGATCTGCTGGAATCACCTGTTCCAGGACTATCTCGGCCTTGGCAGCGAACTGACGCGGGTGGGAGCACCCATGGCCGAAATCGTCAAGGCCTTCCTCGCCAAGACGGCAAGCGGCAGCGGCGAGGTGGCCGACCGGGTGGAGCGCATGGCGGTGAGCCATGAGGATTACCGCGAACATCTGCCGGAGTCGGGCCGCGTGCTGGAAGTGCGGTCCAGCGCCATGCCCGATGGCGGGGTGGTGGTGACCTTCATCGATGCCACCGAAAGCGTGCTGGCGGCGGAGGCCCTGCAGCGCGCCAATGAATCGCTCGAACGGCGGGTGGCCGAACGTACCTCGGAACTGACGCGGCTCAATGGCGAACTGGCCGAAGCCAAGGCCGAGGCCGATACCGCCAATCAATCGAAGACGCGCTTTCTCGCGGCGGCCAGCCACGACATCCTGCAACCGCTCAACGCGGCGCGGCTATTTGCTTCAAGCCTGGTGGAGCGCACCCGGCGGACCAGCGACGGCGATCTCGCCCGCAACGTCGATGCTTCGCTGGAGGCGGTCGAAGACATCCTGTCGGTGCTGCTCGACATATCGCGGCTCGATGCGGGTGCCATGAAGCCGGAACTTGCGCCCTTCCGCATTGATGACATCCTGCAGGCACTGGCCATCGAATTCGGCCCGGCGGCGCGCAAGAAAGGGTTGAAGCTGACGGTGATGGCTTGCGGTCTGACGGTTCATTCCGACCGCAAGCTGCTGCGCCGCGTGCTGCAAAACCTGCTGGCCAATGCCACAAAGTATACGCGAAAGGGAGCAGTGCTGATGGGCTGCCGCCGTCAGGGGCCGGCACTGCGCATCGAGGTATTCGATACCGGCCCCGGCATTCCCGAAGACCAGCTGGAGGCGATTTTCCAGGAGTTCCAGCGCCTCGAGGGCGATGACGACGGCTCCACCGGCCTGGGGCTTGGCCTGTCGATTGTCGAGCGCATCGCCAAGGTTCTCGACAGCGAAGTGAAAGTGCGTTCGATGGTGGACAAAGGCAGTGTCTTCTCCATCGCCGTGCCCGTTGCCGCCGTTGCCATGCCCAAGGTGGCGGCGAAGCGCCAGCCGCTGCGCCCGGCGGGGCTGGCTGGCACCGTCACCGTGCTGGTCATCGACAACGAGACGGCAATCCTCGACGGCATGGACCTGTTGCTGACCGGCTGGGGCTATGTGGTGCTGCGCGCCGCCACCGGCGCCGAAGCCCTGCGGGCCGTGGCGGCCAACAACAATCGCCTCGACATGATCCTCGCCGACTATCACCTGCGGCGTGAGGATGGCTTGTCAGTGATCACCAAACTGCGCCAGAGGCTGCGCAAACCCATCCCCGCCGTGCT
>JBKJQD010000149.1:0-12182 GCA_046594125.1 Aestuariivirga sp. | reverse complement strand
GAAGTCCGTAAGCATGCACGAGCTTCCACTCCTTGCCCGGCAGATTGCCGGTCTTGGTCAGGCGAGCCAGCCCAAGTTCATGAAACGCCTTGTCCATGGGGTCGAAAGGGACCGGTGCACTTGCCAGAATACCGGTTTCCAGTAGACGATGAAACGCGCCGGGAATTTCGGAGCCGGGCATGTCACTGGGGCGGAATATCTCAGCTTTACCCCGTCTCAACTCGGCAATGGACATGCGGTTCTGCGTGAGCGTCCCCGTCTTGTCCGTACACAATACAGTCGCCGAACCGAGAGTTTCGATGGCTGCGGCACGCCTGGTCAGAACTCGCGCCTGGGAAATTCTCCAGGCGCCCATCGCCATGAAGACAGTCAGGACAACAGGAAGCTCTGCGGGCAGCATCGACATGCCAAGCACTATTCCGGCCAGCACGGCGTCGAGCCAGCCACCGCGGAACGTACCATAAAGAAGCACGGCAAGGAGGCTTACCGCACCCCCAACCATGGCAAAGTTCCGCACCAGTCTCCGGGTTTGCGCCTGCAACCGGGGCGGCTCGATCTTCAGGGTATTCAGGGAATGGCCGATCTTGCCGATTTCGCTGCGTGCGCCAGTGGCGATCACTTCCCCTATCCCGGAGCCGCGCACGACCAACGAGCCGGAAAAAATATATGGCAAATCATCGCCGCCGGGCCGCGATACAGCAGATGTGGCAGCACCTTTACTGGCGAGTTTACGCACGGGAACGGATTCACCCGTCAGCAGCGATTCATCGGTCTGGAGGTCGTGTCCTTCAAGGAGAACGGCATCAGCCGGCACGCGGTCGCCTTCGGCCAGCACGATGACATCACCGCGCACCACATCTCTCCCGGCTATTCTCCTGCGTTCGCCATCACGGACAACCAGGGCACGCGGACTTGTGAGATCGCGCAGCGCCTCAAGAACTTTCTCGGTCCGGGTCTCCTGAACGACCGTGATCAACACCGACATCGTCGCGAAGGCAAGCAGAATGAGTGCCTCCTCCAGGTCTCCGACGACGAAATAGATCGCTCCACCGCCCAGAAGGAGAGCCAGCATCGGTTCACGCAGAACCTCCCCAACAATACGCAGCGGTGTGCGCCGGTCGGGTCGCGGCAGTTCGTTGTGTCCCTCCGATTTCAGACGGGACTGCGCCTCTATCTCTTTGAGTCCGGCATTCGCCGCGGCGGTCATTTCTGGTTGGTCCATTATTGCGTTGCTTTATGTGGTATAAAATTGAACATCACGCCTATCGGGGACTTTCCACGCTAGATGGCAGTCATGCTGGCTAACCGATTGTTGTACGTAGTGGGCTCGATCCCGAATTGAATTGCTACAGATCAGTTCATCTGGTTTTCGTTGCGAGTAGAATTGGGCAGATAAACTGGGGTGACGCCGCTGGTGCATGTCCTCTATTACCTGCATCTCGATGTCGGACAGCACCACGAACGCGCCGAGCTTTCGGGCGAGCGGCGGGTGAGCCATCGTCATTGTCAGTTACCTCCTCCAGCCCCCGCGTGTGGGCCATCCGAACGCAGGCCCGGGCAAGGCCAATGCGGACACAAGCCCTTGGTGACTGATCTGGATTAGCACAAGATGCGCCATTTCTGCGGCGATAGCCGATGTATTGGGCGGGCTTTGTGAAGCTTGAACCTGAAGAAGCGAGAAGGAGGGATCCAGCAATGCCCACAATCAATGAAGTTTCGGGCGCCGCCGCGTTGTCGATCTGCGAATCCCTGCTCCTGTGCCTCGGCGACCGGAAAATCCTGCCCGAGACCGAAGTCGTCGGCATTCTGACCGATGCCGCCGCCGCCCACCAGAATGCTTACCCCGATGATGGAATGACCGAGTTGCATGAAGCCGTGGCAAGCCTGATCAACGGCATACTGGCAGGCGGCAACTCGGTGCGCCACCGTTGAGTGACGGACACCTGGATAAGCAAGAACGCAACCATAGAACCGCTTCTCCCATAACGATCAAGGAATATCGCCATGAAAGCTCTTGTCTATCTCGGCCCCGGGCAAAAGGCCTTGCAGGACCGCCCAAAGCCAGAAATCACCGCGCCCTCCGACGCCATCGTCAAAGTCACCAAAACGACCATCTGCGGAACCGACCTGCATATTCTCAAGGGCGACGTTGCCACCTGCAAGCCGGGCCGCATTCTGGGCCACGAAGGCGTTGGCATCATCGATCAGGCCGGCGCGGCGGTGACCGCTTTCAAGGCCGGTGACCGTGTGCTCATTTCCTGTGTCAGCGCCTGTGGAAAATGCGAGTATTGCCGGAAACAAATGTATTCCCACTGCACGACTGGCGGCTGGATACTCGGCAACGCCATCGACGGAACCCAGGCCGAATTTGTCCGCATTCCCCATGCCGATACCAGTCTCTACCCAATTCCGGAAGGAGCCGATGAAGAGGCGCTGGTGATGCTCAGCGATATCCTGCCGACCGGGTTCGAATGCGGCGTGCTCAATGGCAAGGTGCAGCCCGGCAGCACGGTGGCAATCGTCGGCTCCGGTCCAATTGGCCTTGCCGCCTTGCTGACGGCGCAGTTCTACTCTCCGGCGGCAATCATCATGATTGACCTGGACGACAATCGTTTAGCGGCCGCCAAGCGGTTCGGCGCCACCGCAACAATCAACAGCGGCAACGGCAAGGCGGTCGAAGCCTTGATGAAGATGACCGCAAATCGCGGTGTCGATACGGCAATCGAAGCGGTTGGCATTCCATCGACCTTTGAGTTGTGCCAGACCATCATTGCGCCGGGCGGCACCATCGCCAACATCGGCGTGCATGGCAAAAAGGCCGATCTTCACCTCGAACTCCTATGGGACCGCAATATCTCCATCACCACGCGGCTGGTCGACACGGTGACGATTCCGATGCTGTTCAACATGGTCGGTTCGCGCAAAATCGATCCCAAACTCCTGATCACCCAACGGTTCAGCCTCGACAAGATACTTGATGCTTACGAAACATTCGGCAATGCCACAACGACCCATGCGCTCAAGGTTATCATTGAAGCGTGATGTGTAAGCAGTGAACAACCAGTCCGCCATTGCCCGTGCGGCGGCACGTGGAACTTGTAGTCTGCGGGAGAGTTTTATGTCCGGTCAACTGGGGGCGTCCGGTTGGGGCAAAGAGTGGCGGTGAAAAATGATCGGCAGGCGCGGAATGATCATGGGCGGCGGCGCCCTTGCGTTGGTGGGAGCGGCCGCCGGATGTACAGGACCTCATCCGTTACGCGACGCTCGCCGCGAACAACCACAACACCCAGCCTTGGCGATTCAAACCGGGGCCGGACGGGATCGACATCCTGATCTCTTCGCAAGTCTTGGTTGCGCGGCCGAGAACCTGGCCATCGCCTCCGCCATGGGTTCGAGACCGGGCGCCTTGGGCTTCGAGCCGGCGAATGGCGGGTCGAGGAATTTGGCTTTCGGGGCCGGCGCTCTTCGAAGCGATCCCCAGACGGCAATCGACACGCGGCGACTATGATGGCAGCGCCGATCTGCCAAGCCTTTCGCGCGCGTCGGCGGTCCCCGGCGTCGATCTGGTGCTCATCTCTGATCGGCCACAGATGAACCGCGCACGCGATCTTGTCGTAGAGGGAAACACCGCGCAGATAGCGGACGCCGCCTTCGTGCGCGAACTGAAGTCCCGGCTGCGCTTCAGCCCCAGGCAGGCCATCAATACGAGTGATGGCCTGTTCAGCGCCACAACCGGCAATCCAGCGCTCCCGGCCTGGCTGGGGCCGGTGATACTTGACTTCGTGTTCAAAGCAGACGCCGAAAACAAGAAATCCGCCCGCCAGATCGCGTCCTCGTCGGGCATTGCTGTGTTCGTTTCGCAACAGGACAACCCCGAACATTGGGTGCTTGCCGGGCGCGCCTGCCAGCGCTTTGCACTGCAGGCGACCGCTCTATGCTGCGGGCATACGGGTCACGCTGGCGAGATGGAGTCTGTCGTGACCGCGTCTCCATTGATCTTTTTCCTCCTGGCTTCTGTTTTGTCGTTTCCATTCTACTTGTTGGGAATGGCAGGCGGGCGGCTTGCCGGAATGCCCATCCTTCCGGCCGGCCAAGCCGCAAACAAAATAGCGGAAACGTTCGAAACTGGTCAGGCGGACGCTGGGCCAGTCGCTGCATTTAGAACCGCGAATCTTGACCGCGATTGATTGTTATGTAAATCTACTAAAGTCCTCAATCATTGTTGGCTTTGCAAGAAGTGCCGATTACGGTGGAAGCGCTCCTGAACTCCGTCGGGTTGGAACGGTTGCTGGACCTATTCCGGGACAACGCCATTGATGATCAGGTTCTGCAACAACTCACCGACACCGATCTGAAAGAGATCGGGGTTTCGCAGCTAGGCTACCGGAAAAAAATTCTGGGAGCGATAGCCCAGTTGCCCAATCATGACGCGCCGCAGGTTGCTTCGTCTGATCAACGGGCGGAGCGGTGCTACCTTACAGTGGCATTCGTCGATCTCGTGGGATCGACGCAGATTGCAGCACAGCTCGATCCCGAGGATATGCGCGGCCTCATCCGGGAATTTCATGCAACGGTCGCGCGGATGGTTCAGCGTTTCGATGGACATGTCGCGCTGCTTCTCGGCGACGGCGCGTTCGTCTATTTTGGCTGGCCCATCGGCCATGAAGACTCGGCCGAACGGGCCGTGCGCGCCAGCCTTGCCATCGGCGACGCCCTAGCCCAACTCCCGCCATCGGCAGCAGGCCCACTGCGCGCCAGAATCGGCATCGCGACGGGCCTGGTGGTGGTCGGCGGTCATGACCGTTCGCAAACCGGACATAACACCGCCATCGGCGATGCTCCCAATCTGGCGGCCCGCCTGCAGAGTCTCGCCAGGCCCGGCAGCGTGGTGATTGCCGAGGCAACACGCACGCTGCTCGGTGACATGTTCATCTTCAACGAGATGCCGCCGCAATCCGTCAAGGGAATCGATCAACCGGTGAAAGTCTTCGAAGTTGCCGGAGAGCGTCCGCTGGAGAGTCGTTTCGCCGCCAGGCACGCCGGCATGGCGACCGAAGTTGTCGGGCGCGATCACGAAATGGCTCATCTGCTGCAGCATTGGCGGGAGGCGTGCTCGGGATCCTGCCGGGCCGTGGTGCTGCGCGGAGAAGCTGGAATCGGCAAATCGCGTATCGTCGAAGCTCTGGCCGAGGCGACGGCGGGCGAATCCCGGCGCGTGCTACGATACCAATGCACACCTTATCACGGCGACTTTGCGCTCTACCCGGCGATAGCCCAGATCTCCCGTGCCGCGGGGCTTCACGGATCCGATAACGACGCCGACAAGATCCACAAAGTGGGAAGCTATCTGGGCTCGCAAGCGGTGTCCAACAGCGCAGCGGTTCCATATCTTGCTCAACTGCTCGGGCTCAACCTGCCCGGCTACGCGCTGGCTGCCGAGGAAGCGCCGCAGCAGCGGCGGGCACAAATCCTGCAATCGCTTATCGCACATTATGGCGGGCTGTTCGGCGAAGACCCGGCCCTCTGGATCGTCGAGGATATACACTGGAGCGACCCGACGACGATTGAACTTCTCAAACTCGCGCTCTCGCGCCTTGGCCGCAGCAAACTTCTGATCCTCGCCACGACCCGCCCGCAGTCAGGTGAAGGCACGAGTGCTCTCGACGGCTTCGCGACGGTGGATCTCGGGCGCCTGGATTTTGCCGCGACACGGCGCATAGTGTTCAACTTCGCCGCCGAGGAGTCGATCCCGGCCCGGTTGATGGAGGATATCTACCAGAAGACCGACGGCGTTCCGCTGTTCGTAGAGGAGATTACCAAGTCGATCGTCGAGTGGCGCCGGCGCAACACGGCGGCGGCCTCGCAGTCGGCGGACGAGGCCGCTCCTATCGCCATTCCGGGCACGTTGCAAGATACGCTGATGGCCCGCCTCGGGCGCTCGGCGGCCCACAAGGATCTGGCGCAGACCGCGGCGGTGATCGGCCGGCAGTTCGATTTCCGCGAACTCAGCCTTCTGATCGATTGGCCCAGAAGCAAGATGCGCGAACTGCTGGAGGACTTCGAACAGCTAGGGCTAGTGTTCAGACAGGGGACTCCGCCGGATGCAACCTACGCATTCAAGCATGCGCTCGTCCGTGACGCCGCCTATAGCAGTCTGCTGAAGGAAGACCGGGTGAAATTGCACCAGAAACTGCTGGGTATTCTCGAACAAGGGGGCGGCGCTTCGCCCAGTGTGAAAGCCCTGCATGCAGATGCCGCGGGCCTGACGGCCAAGGCGCTGGACTACTGGGAGCAGTCGGCTTTGCAAGCATTGGGGCGTCCGGCCTATCGCGAAGCAATTGTCAGTCTCGGTAATTGCGTACGGCTGTGCGGTTCGCCTCCCGATGACGCCATGCGGCGGCGCGCCCACCGTTATCATCTGCTCATCGCGCAAGCCCGGCTCGCCAGCGAAGGGTATTCGGCTCAGTCTACGTTGACCGCGTTCGAGCGTGCGCTAGCAATCGCCGATCATATCGGCGATGCCGAACTGCAGCTCCCTGCCCTCTTCGGGATTTGGGCCGGGCAGCATATTGCCGGGCGGCCGGCGGGAAGCATTGCCGATCGGATTCTGAGCATTGCGCGCGAACATAAACTTGAAGGCCCGACACTCGTGGGTCTGCGCATTGTAGGACTGGAACGATTCTACAATGGGCAGTTTGCCGAATGCCATGAGCTGGTGATGGCGTCCTATGATGGTTATGATACCTCGCGCCATCGTCAACTGGTTCAGGTCTTCAGCCAGGATCCGCGTGCCGCGGCGGGCAACTACCTCGCATGGGTATTGTGGTTCCTCGGACGGCCGGCGGAGGCCGATGCCATCATGGAGGAAAACCTCCAGTGGGCGCGGGAACTCAATCATCCCCACACGAAGAGCCTGACGCTCTGCTACACGGGGGCGGCGGCCAACATCCTGATGCGACGCCCCGACAGGGTGCGCGCCGCGGCGGCGGAAGGCGTAGCGCTCGCCGAGGGCGCTTCACACACATTCTGGCATGCCTGGGGGCTCGTGCACCTTGGCTGGGCCAAGAACCAGTTGGGCGAGGACGATGGGTTGGCTTTGATGGAAGCGGGGCTGGTGGAAGCCCAGGCGGCCGGCGCCCGCCGCCTTGAGCCGTTTCATCTGGGCCTCGCGGCGGAGGCCTATTCAGGCGCCGGGCAGCACGACATGGCGATGGGGCACATTGCACGGGCATTCGAGGTCATGCAGTCCACCCAAGATATGGCCTTCCGCTCCGAGCTCCATCGCATTCGAGCCCGGACGAACGATGCAGCGGGCAATGGCCAGCCGGTCGAAGCCGATTTGCAAGCCGCTCTTGACATTGCCCGTATGCAAGGCGCGGTCGCCCTCGAACTTCGTGCCGCCACGGCTCTCGCCGCGTTTCTGGCCGGCCGCAGCGCGGCTACGGCGGCCGCTGCCGATCTCCGCAGCGTCGTTGCACGCTTCGGCGGCATCAATTCCGCCGATCTCACGGACGCCAGGGCAATCCTGACGCAATACGATTCGTGACCGCGCCCTGGCTTCCCAACTTACCAACCAAGATAATAACTTGAGTCGAGCCATTTCGGCCATGCCATCCGAAAGTGCTTCTGGAGCATGAGCTCGGCGACGCAGAAGGCGCCTTCGATCCAGCCCTGTTGGTCCGAATAGGCTTCGCCACAGACGTGAAGGTCCTCGCCGGCATTGGGTTTTCGCATGGCCTGCATTACACTGGAAACGTTACAGCCTGCCTTCCAGGCATGATAACCGCCGCCGAAGGGATCCATTCGCCAGTCACAAAACACGGCCACATAGGGTTGTGGCACACCCACCGCGTCGCCATGCAGTTCCTGTAGCTGTTTCACGCATTCGCCGACCATGACCGCCGACGCCTCCGGCAGCTTCTAGCCCGCCGCAAGCGCCTCCACCGATACCAGCTTTGTCGGCCAGGACTTGAACTTCACCGGATCGGCTATCAGTGGCTCCCAGAACGACACGGTGTCCATATCATTGTAGCTGCCAAGCAGGATGGAATGTTGGTCGGCCTTGTCAGTGCCGAAATAGTAACACTGGCGGATCGGCAGATCGGTGACCGAGTGGCCCGATATCATGCCAAGTTTACGCCACCAGGGGGTTTCGAAGGCCATCAGAATCTTCAGCGAAGGTTCCATGATAACCGAGTGGAGATTGGACTCGAACGATTGGGGGTCCGTGCCACTCAGCAGGGAAAGACTGGCGGCATCCAGCAGTTCCAGCGACCGACGTGGCATAGCCAGAACAATGCGGTTCGCATAGACTGTCCATGAAGCATTTGTTGGTGTATTGAGGAAATGGAGCTCATACTTGAACTCCGGATGGCCGCTGCGGGCAAACCCCACAAGCCGATTCTCGGTCCAAATTTCAGCTCCTGCCTCGTTGAGGTATGCCTTGGCCAGCGCCAACAGAATCTTGTCGTAGCCCCCTTCGATCGTCTTGTATGTCGCGTCGCCGCTGGAGAAGTCACCGACCATGTAGGGAAATGCCTCGGCGGCATTCCAGTTGATGGTGTTGGAGTAGTATCCGCCAGCATCAGCGAGGAAGGTGTAGCCTTCCTGCGAAACGCGGTCCTTGATCAAATTCCAGAATCCGATGTCGTTGACTTTTCTTCCCTTGTAAGGGCCGGGGAAATTATAAATCAGTTTCGGCTTGATCAAGTCCCAGTCGCGTGCCGTCAGCTTGAAGAAGTAGTCATGGCTGCCAAGTGGCCCGACCTTGTCCCTGTAGTTCTCGCTGAACCACGGATCCGCCATCAGCGTTTCGTAGACGATCTTATCGAATAGCTGATCCGCGTCGAGGCCGGCGTCGCAGTCATTGAGCTTGTAGTTTGTAACAAGCTTCTGGTTGTTTTTCTGCGCGTCCACCCACGCGGATTCTTTGAATCGCTGCTTGCGGAGATAGATGTCGAGCTTGCTGCCGCTACCCATCGGGAACGGAATGGGCTTGAGTTCACTCTTGAAGACCGTTTCGATCAGCGTACTGGCGATCATCTGCTGGTCCATATAGCGCATGCCACCCAGTTCAGCTGCGATCTCGGTGCCGGGCAAGGTCACCGACCACAGGCGTCCTCCGATGCGCCCGCTCATTTCGAAGACCTGGACCTGGCTTCCGTCGAGACTTTCACGCCCGGCGGTGGGATCGGCGGCAAGGCGATAGGCGGTGTAGAGCCCCGCAGCCCCCGCCCCGATGATCGCAACCTCGGTCTTAAGGCCCGTGGAGTAGCCGCTGTTCAAGCCTTTGTCAGGGAGTTTGTTCACGAGAGTACGCCATTGCGGGTGATCTTGAATTCGGAGATGTCGAATGAGGTGGCGCCCTTGATGACGAGGTCCGCCAGGATTACGCCAAGCAGCGGCACCAACTTCATGCCCCAGCCGGCCGTAAAGATGGCGACGTTGTTGTATCCCGGCCCGACGCTGGGTGGCAGGAAGTCAAGCACATACATGTTGTCGTTGACGTTTGTCTGCAAGCAGGTGCCGCAGTAGTTCGGCCGGTCGTCGACACCGGCGCAATGCCGCTGCACGAAGTCAGCTGTAATCTGAAGATCGTTGGCGGCCGGCACGATCTTGCGGTCCGCCGGGCTGGTGATGACATTCACGGCATTGTCCACCGCGATCCGGGTGAGATTTGGCGGCCCCCAGGGAACGGCCGGGAAACCGTAGAACAGATTGGACTTCGCCGGAATTCCGCCAGTCGGACCGAGGAACTGGAACCACATGCTTGGAAACAACGTTCCTCCTGGACCTGGGGAGGTGGCATAGTATTCATAGACCATTTCCCAGATGTTGATGTTCATCTTCAAGCCCAGCGAGGACAGAACATCATTCACATAGGCGCCGGGCGCGAGAATGCATTTGCCAGCCTTGACGGTTACCGACTCGCCATTGTCAAAGGTGACAGCCACTGATTTATCGGTTGGGACGATGGACGAAACCTTGGCGTGCGAAACCATTTCCGAGCCGTAGGAGAGCGCAAGACGGTAGAGGCTGCGCAACAGCAGGGGTACGTTGATGCAGCCATTGGTCGGCGCGAAGATACCCTCGAAGGTGCCAGGCAACCCCTCGAAGGGATAGCGCTTCATGATGTCGGTGGCCGTGAGCTTCTCAAAGGGCAGTCCCAGCCGTTTCATATTCTTGATCGGCGCAAGTAAATTACCCTCGGGGCCGGATACGTAGCTGGTGTCGCCGAAATTCAGCAACCCGTTCATCAAGATCAAGGATTCGCCGGCATCGGACTCAAGATCGTTCCACACGCCGATTGACTCGAACGCCAGATTGGCCATGAAGTCCTGGGTGTACATGGTACGGAACATGCGAACCAAGTCGTTGGAACTCCCCGACTGGTTGAAGAAATTGAAGCGCTCAAGGACGAGAACCGAGCGGCCCTGTTTGGCACACTGATAGGCCGCCGCCAACCCCACCGGACCACCCCCGACTACGACGACGTCATACTGTTGATTCATCTTAGGCCTCTTCACAAATCAGATTGGAGAGTACGCATCAAGCTGGCAGGACGACCGGCGGTGCCGCAGGGCTGAGGAAATGTCCCGCTTGATGTTGAAAAGTGCCAAGCGGGCGTCACCGGTTAACAACCTATGCGGCTTTGGTGGTTTGGACAAGATGCCGTCTGGATGAATCGGCAGGTGCCTTTGGTGCAGCCAGTGCGGTTTGCGGGATAGGAAGGGAGTTGACAACTTAGCGCGGATTGGACCCGAATGATCCAACGGCGGCCACCAAACGGATCGAGAGATGCGAGTTCTGAGCACGATCGTTGTCCCTCAGCCGCCGGTAGATCTCGGTCTTGGTCTTGAAATAGTAATGGATGTTGGCATGCGGCAGGCCGCTGAGCCGCGAGATGTCGGCCATGCGCGCGCCATCGAAGCCCTTGCGCGAAAACACGTCGATGGCGGCGCGGCGAATCTTTGCTTCGTTGCGGGCGCGGATGCGTGGCTCCTGTCCCGAAACCGCGTTTCTTGCGATTGCCGCCTTGTTGCTCACTTCCGGCCCTTCCACCGGAAAGCCGGTGTCCCGCAAACTTCTTGATAATCTTGTCAGGTTTTAGAGCTTGAAAGAACGGGCGTGGGAAGCTGTTACATGCGGATTGGGTTGACAGACGCAATGCTGGACGTGCTGGCGGGGTGGCGGGATGACCTGCCCGCACTGTGGTGCGATGCAATCGGGCCTGTCGAACTCGGTTACGCAGAAATGGATGCCAGCCTTGATATTGAAATCCGGGAGCCGATCTTTCCAGTCCGCCGCGGCAAGGTCTTTCCTGGCGCTCCCAAGGACGCACACATATTCCGCGCCTTCGACGGCATAGCACCTTCGGAGGTTCGCTGCGTTATTCTCGGCCAGGATCCTTACCCTTGCGCGGCGTTTGCGACTGGCCGGGCCTTCGAGGCCGGCAACGTGGCGCAGTGGCGCGAACTCGACAAGATGTTCTCGGTCAGCGTCCGGGTTTTCATGCAGCAGATTTGCGCGGACCGCTGGTCTTCCTAGCCTTTGGCATTTCGGCAATCGCCGCCCTGAAGGACGCCGGCGTACCCGAGGCCCAATCGGTCCTGCGTCCGCATCCGGCCGTGGGCGATGCTGTGCTCACGCTCGCCAATCCCTTCGTCCTCGGCAATAAAATCCTGAACCGGCAGAATGCCGTGCCGATTGCGTGGTGATGCATGGGGGCCGCTGAAACCTATGACTATGTCATCGTCGGCGCGGGCTTGGCGGGCTACGTCTTGGCCAAACGCCTGTCGGCCGATCCGAAAACGACTGTGCTGCTCATCGAGGCTGGCGGCCGCGATCGCAATCCGCTGTTCCGGCTGCCCATGCTGATGGGCAAGTTGATGCATTCCGGCCTTTACAACTGGCACTGCCATACCGAGCCCGAACCCCATCTTAACGGCCGCAAGATCTATTGGCCGCGCGGCAAGGCGCTGGGCGGCTCGTCAACCATCAACGGCATGATCTATGTGCGCGGCAACCGCCACGATTGTGACCGCTGGGTACAGATGGGCCTTCCCGGCTGGTCCTATGAGGAGGTGCTGCCGGCCTTCCGCAAGTCCGAAAGCCATGTTCAGCGTACGGACAATTATCATGGCCGTTCGGGCGGACTGACGGTTTGCCGGGCCCGCGGCAAC
>JBKJQD010000052.1:0-5677 GCA_046594125.1 Aestuariivirga sp. | reverse complement strand
GATGGATGAACCCTTCGGCGCGCTCGATGCGTTCACGCGCGACGAGATGAACCTCCTCATCCAGGAAATCTGGATGGAGACGCGCAAGACCATCGCCTTCGTCACCCATTCGATCTCCGAGGCCATCTTCCTCGCCGACCGCGTCGCGGTCATGTCCGCGAGGCCGGGCCGCATCGCCGAAATCTATGATATCGATATTCCGCGCCCGCGCCCCATCGATATCCAGACCCGCCCGGACTTCATTGCCAGGATTTTGGAAATCAAGTCGTGCATCAAGCATGGCCACGGCACGGCGGGAGTTGCGATAACATGAGTTCATTCCCAATTCTGGAGACAGGCCGTGGATAAGGCGCTCGGCGAAAAGATTCCGGAGTTCAACAAAAAAAAGGAAGCAGGCGGCGGCGTTGGCCTGTCAGGGGCTTCGCTGGGACTTGGCGAACATCGCACCAAGTTCGAGGTTCTGGTGATCGCACTGGTCGCCGTGCTCATCATCGGCGGTGCCGAACTCTGGCTCTATGCCTTCAAGGTTCCGCAGTACGTGCTGCCGCGCCCGAGCCTCATCATCACCGCGCTGTTCACCGAGTGGACAAACATCTGGCCGCATCTTCTCATCACGATTTATGAACTCCTCGCCGGCTTTGCCATCGGCGGCTCGATCGGATTCCTTCTCGCCGCGGTCATCACGCAGTTCCCCTTCGTCGAGAAAATAGTCACCCCCTATATCCTCCTGCTGGTGACGACGCCGATGCTGGCGCTCGTTCCCTTGCTGATTCTCCGCTTCGGCTTCGGCAGCGAACCGCGCATCATTGCGGTGGCGCTGGCCAGCGGCCCGATGGTGATGATCAATTCCGCCACCGGCTTCCGCCGCGTCGATCTGGCCAAAATCGCACTCGCCCGTTCGTTTGGCGCCAGCACCCTGCAAATCTTCACCAAGATCCGCATTCCCATGGCCATGCCGATGATCATCGTCGGCCTCATGGTCGGATCGATCTTCGGCCTGCTCACCACCATCGGTGCCGAGATGGTGGGCGGTGCCGAGGGGCTTGGCAACCGCTTGACCTATTACTCCGCGCTGATCCGCATGCCGCAGTTTTTCGCGATCATCCTGATCCTCGCGGGGCTTGGAATTTCGATCTATATCTTTTTCTTCTGGCTTGGAAAAAAATGGGCCAGTTGGGAAACCTGAACCGGTGACAAGACGGGGCAGAACTCCGCACCAGAAATCCGGGAACAAGCGTTGAAACTGCAACAGAGGAGAAGACCGGAATGATTGGCAATATGATGATCGGACGCCGCCGCCTGCTGACTCTCAGTTCGGCTGGCATATCGGCCCTGGCGCTCGGCGGACTGGGCGGAACACGCCCGGCCCGCGCCGCGGACATGATCCGCTGGGTCAGCCCGCGTGGTACCGTCGAGGTGCTCGATGACTATCCCTACTGGGCCGCCAAGAAATTTGGTTATTTCGGCGGCATCGAAACCACCCTTGAACCTGGCCCCTCGGACGCGACGGCCACGGTGAAACTCGTTGATCAGAACCAGGCCGATGTCGGTTATCCTTCGCCTGGCGTTTTTTCTCTGGCGCTCGCCCAGGGCATGCCGCTCGTCTCCGCCTTTCACATGGGCGGTTCCGATGTTTTTGATTTCGCCTTCCGCAAGGGCGAGAAGCCGGCCAGCCTCAAGGAACTGGAAGGCAAGACCGTGGTGCTCGGCAGTGCTGGCTGGCAGTCGATCTGCGATCCGATGCTCAAGGCGGCGGGCGTCGACATCACCAAAGTAAAGTATGTGGAGGGCGGCTGGCCGACCTGGGGCACCGTGCTGAAGGAAGGCAAGGGTGACGCAGCACTTGCCTGGGAAGGCCTGCGTGCCCAGTGGAAAGGCCAGGGTCTGGATTTCGACTACATTCTCGGCCGCGATTTCTCCAAGCTGCCCGCCAACAGCTTTGTCATGCGCAAGGCCGATTTCGACGATCCCGCCAAGCAGGCCATCTATGCCCGCTACTTCCAGGGCTGGGCCGCGGGCCTTGAATTCGGCAAGCAGAACCCGCGCGCTGCCACGCAGATCGTCATGGAGCAATTCCCCGGCCTTGGTTCGCAGATGAAACCAGATGTCGCGGTGGAATCGATGATGCAGCTTGGCAATGTTTTTGGTGGCCGCATGGATGAGCGCAAGAAGTGGGGTTTCCACCTGATGGAGAGCTGGAAGCAATTCTTCGACGTGGGCCGCGAAATCGGCCAGATCACCACCGACTTCAAGCTGGAGGACGTGGTGAAGAACGATCTCATCGACGTCGCCAACAGTTATGATGCGGCCAAGGTCAAGGCTGACGCCGATGGCTTTGCGCTCTCGGATGCCTACAAGGGCGTCAATGCCGACGAGATCATGAAGCGCATATAAGTAAAATGAGCGGCGGCGCACGGCGTGCCGCCGCTCATGTCTTCCGATTGCAGAGGCCAGCGATGTATGAATTCGATCACGTCGAGATCACCACGATGCTGAAGCAGCCAAACGAGGACTGGGTCGAGCAGAGCCGGGTGTGGGTCACCAATCCGCGCAACCATCCCGAACACATCGAGTTCCTGCGCTACGAGCCAGACAGCACCGTGCCAGAAATCATCAAAGCCAATCCCCATGTCGCCTTTCGCGTCGCGGCGCTAGCTCCCCATATCGGCGCGCCGGGTGTCGAGATCATCATCGCACCCTTCGTGGTCGGTGATTTTCTCGAAGTGGTGTTTGTCCGGAAATACAATACGATCTTTGAATACATGCATTACCTGAAGGACGGCTGGTTCGGGGCTGGAAAGCCAGCATGAGCTACCGCGCGATTTATACCTATGCGTGGGATTTGGCCGAAGCGGGCGTGGCCGAAGCCGTCGCCGGATTCAGGCAGCTTGGGCTTGATACCGTCACCATGGCTGGCAGCTATCACGCCGGCAAATTCCTGAGGCCACACGGCAAGACCGGCAAGATTTACTTTCCCGAGGACGGCACGGTCTATTTCAAGTCCGATCCGCGCCGCTACGGCGCCATAAAGCCGGTTGCCAACAGCATGCTCGCCAGCCGCGATGTACTCCGTGAACTGACGGCCCAGAAAAACACAGCAACCAATGTCTGGCTCGTACTGCTGCACAACACGCTGCTCGGCTCGGCGCATCCGGAGGCGGCGGCTGCCAATGCTTTCGGTGATCGCTATATCTACAGCCTGTGCCCATCAGCACCCGCCGCGCGCGCCTATGCCGTGGGACTCGCGCGCGATGTGACGGAGAGCTATGATGTCACGGGGCTTTCGCTGGAAACGCCGGGCTTCATGCCTTACGTCCATGGCTTTCACCACGAGTTCGCGCTGAACCAGCCCAACCGCTGGCTGGACTGCCAGTTGGGCTTGTGTTTTTGCGGCCATTGCCTGGCCGGTGCCACGGCGGCGGGCATCGACGCGGCGGGGCTGCGGCGCCGCGTTGCCGATGACATCTCGGATTATCTGGCCAGTGACGTCGATTTCCCATCCGACATGGCCGAAGCCTTCTGGCTGGCTGATACGCGCAGCGACGGCGAGTTGCGGGCCTTCCTCGACTGGCGCTGCACGGTCGTCACATCGCTGGTGGCGGAAATCCGCAACGTGGTGCGCAAGGATGCAAGTGTTGCCGTCATTCCCTCGGTGGCGCGTCCGACGGGTGGTGCGTGGTATGAAGGCAGCGACCTTGCCGCCCTGGCCGAGGCGGCGGGCATCATCGAGGCCTGTTTCTACGAACCGGGGGCGGCGCGCGTGAAAGCCGATCTTTTCGACGTGAAACGCCGTCTGCGCGGCAAGGGCGATTTGCGCGGTATCATGCGCCCCGCCTATCCGGATTTCGCCAGCAAGGCCGAATTCCTCGCTGCCGTTTCAGCCCTGATCGACGGCGGCGTGACCGGCCTTGCTTTCTATAATTGGGGCCATCTCCGCAAGGCCAATCTTGCCTGGATCGCCGATGCCATGAAACTGCTGGAGGCCCGCCCATGATGTTCAAGGACAAGGTGGTTGCCATCACCGGTGCGGCTGGCGGCATCGGCCAGAGCCTGTGCCGGTATTTCGCGGGCGAGGGTGCGTTGATCGCCGCCATCGACAAGAGTGCGAGTGTCGAAGACTTTGCAACAGAGCTGGCGTCGGAGGGTATCAGCATCAGCCATGCGGTGGCCGATGTCGGCGATGCGGAAGCCATTGCCGCCGCTTTCCGCAGGCTTGCGAAAGCGCTTGGCGCCGTTGATGTCCTGGTCAACAATGCGGGCTTTTCCGAACATCCCACTTTCGCGCGGACTGATCCCGCCGCCTGGAATCATGATGTGAATGGCAATCTCAATGGCGCCTACTATTGCGCCCACGCGGTGCTTCCGGGCATGAAAGAAAAAAATGCTGGCAGCATCGTCGCCATCGGTTCGGTGAATGGCCTCAGCGGTTTTGGCGACCCAGCCTATAGTGCCGCGAAGGCCGGCATGATTTCGCTGACGCGCTCGCTGGCCATGGAATATGGCAAACATGGCATCCGCGCCAACATCGTGCTGCCGGGCACCGTGCGCACGCCATTGTGGGAACGCAAGGCGGGCAAGGACTCGAAGGTGCTGGATGAACTTCGCCGATGGTATCCCCTGCGCCGCATCGTCGAACCCATCGATGTGGCGCGCGCCGTGGGGTTTCTCGCGTCCGATGGCGCCGCGGCCATCACCGGAGCATCGCTGGTTGTCGATTGCGGGCTGACCGCTGGCAATATCGTCATGACACGCGAACTGACGCTCCAGGATATTTGAGGAGGACGCCGTGAAGAGACTGCGCATCGGTGTGATCGGGCTGGGCTGGTTCGGCGAGATTCACTGCGAGACAATCAGGGGCGTCGCCAATCTGGAACTGGCGGCACTTTGCACCCGGACGCCCGCCAGGCTGAAAGCCCAGGCGGAAAAATTTGGCGTGAAGAAGACTTGCATCGACTATCGCGACATTCTGGCCGACCCGGAGATCGACGCGGTGTCGATCGTCACCATGTGGGATCAGCACACGGAGCCAGCGATTGCCGCATTGGCGGCGGGCAAGCATGTCTTCCTCGAGAAGCCGATGGCTTCGACGGTGGCCGATTGCAACCGGATCATGGCCGCCGCGAAGGGTGCCAAGGGCATTCTGCAGATCGGTCATATCTGCCGTTTCAATCCGCGCTATCGCATGGCCAAGCAGGCGATTGATCAAGGCAAGATCGGCAAGATCGTGGCGCTTAGCTCGCGCCGCAATATCCCGGCGGCCTGGACACCTGAGATCCTCAACAAGATCGGCCCCATCGTTGGCGATGCCATTCATGATACCGATCTGATGCTGTGGTTCACCGGCGACGCGATCGTGAGTGCCTACGCCCAGACGGTCAGTGTACGGAATTTAAAGTTTCCCGACATTGGCCAGACCATGTACCGCTTCAAGAGCGGCGCCACGGCGACGCTTGAAACCGTCTGGTGCATGCCGGATAAAACCCCCTTCGACATCGACGAGCGCATGTCGATCATCGGTACCGAGGGCATCATCCATGTCCAGGATACCTTCCCCAATCTCGGCATCGTGTCGTCCGACAAGCTGCATAGCCCCGACACCACTTATTGGCCGATGTTCGACGGTATAAGGGGCGGAGCGCTGCGCGACGAATTTAGTTACTTCGCCAATTGCGCGCTC
>JBKJQD010000404.1:0-2524 GCA_046594125.1 Aestuariivirga sp. | reverse complement strand
CGCCGCCTGATGGGCGAACAGGCCGTCGCCCTGGCAAAAGCGGTCAATTACGATTCCGCCGGCACGGTCGAATTCGTCGCCGGCCAGGACAAGAGCTTCTTCTTCCTCGAGAAATTCATCGTCAACCCGCGCCACATCGAAATCCAGGTGCTGGGCGACAAGCACGGCAATGTCATCTACCTGGGCGAGCGCGAATGCTCGATCCAGCGCCGCAACCAGAAGGTCATCGAGGAAGCGCCATCGCCCTTGCTTGACGACAAAACCCGCAAGGCCATGGGCGAACAGGCCGTGGCGCTGGCCAAAGCAGTGAACTACGATTCCGCCGGCACCGTGGAATTCGTAGCCGGGCAGGACCGCTCCTTCTTCTTCCTTGAGATGAACACCAGGCTTCAGGTCGAGCACCCGGTCACCGAACTGATCACCGGCATTGACCTCGTCGAGCAGATGATCCGCGTGGCGGCGGGCGAAGAGCTGACGATCCGCCAGACGGACGTGACGCTGAAAGGCTGGGCGGTGGAAAGCCGCATCTATGCCGAAGACCCTTACCGGAATTTCCTGCCGTCCACCGGACGGCTGGTGAAATATCGTCCGCCTACGGAGCAATCCGCCCACGGCATCACCGTAAGGAACGACACCGGCGTCTATGAAGGCGGTGAAATTTCGATCTGGTATGATCCGATGATCGCCAAGCTCTGCACCCATGCGCCGACACGCATCGAGGCCATCGCCGCCATGGCCCAGTCGCTCGACGCTTTTTATATCGACGGCATCCAGCATAACGTGCCCTTCCTCTCGGCCATCATGGAGAACCCGCGCTGGCAATCGGGCGAACTATCGACGGGCTTCATCGCCGAGGAGTTTCCAGGGGGCTTCCAAGGCCACGCGCTGACGCCCGACATTGAGGCCACACTTGCCGAAGTCGCCATGGTTCTTGATTATATCTGCAACCGCCGCCGCCGCCAGGTGACGGGTCAGATGAACGGCCATGCCGTGAACCTCGCCACCAGCCGCGTGGTGAAACTCGGCAAGTTCTGGCGCCGCGTCGAGGTGACCGCCGATACCGAGGCCATCGCCGATGCCTGCGGCTGGGTTCCGGGCACGCCGGTATTCGCTTGCGATCTGGGCACCGATGCCGTCACCGTGCAGGTGCGCCGCATCCTCAACGGTTTCCGCCTGGCCTATCGCGGCGTCGTGGTGGACGCCTTGGTCTATACCGGACGCGAGGCCGAACTGGCGCAGCTGATGCCGGAGAAACTCGCCGCCGATACGTCGAAGAAACTCATGTGCCCGATGCCCGGCCTGGTGCTGTCGATTGCGGTTGCCGAGGGCCAGGAGGTGAAGGCCGGTGAGGCGCTGGCCATCGTCGAGGCCATGAAAATGGAAAACATCCTGCGCGCCGAACGCGATGTCACGGTGAAGAAGATCAATGCCAAACAGGGCGACAGCCTGGCGGTCGACGCGGTGATCATGGAATTCGCGTGAGGGTGATGCCCGGATTTCCCTTCTCCCCGTAGCGGGAGAAGATAATGGTCCCCTCTCCCGAGAGAGAAGGGAGTTCAATCAAGCTGCCAGCAGGCCTTCCGCCTTCAGCGCCTTTTGCACCGCCGGGCGTTCGGCCACGCGGGCCACGAAGGCGGCGACGTTCGGCCACTGCTTGATATCGACGCCGACCCACTGGCCCCAGTTGAGAACGGTGAAGGCGTAGGCGTCGGCCACCGAGAAGGCGTCGCCCAGCATGTAGGGCTTCTTGGCCAGTTGCGCGTCGAGCCAGCCGAGACGCTTGCTGAGGCGGGCGATAATTGCCTTGCGCCCATCCTCTGGCATGGCCTTGTCGAACAGGCCGCCCATTCCCTTGTGCAGTTCGGAGGCGACGAAGTTCAAGGCTTCCATGGCGCGGTAACGCTCCATGCCGCCGAACTTGGGCAGAAGGTGCGAGGCTTCCGCCTTGTCGGCGAGGTATTGCAGGATGGTCGACACTTCAGTCAGCACTTCGTTCTTGCCGATTTCAAGTGTCGGGACATAGCCCTTGCTGTTGATTTTGGAGAAATCAGCCCCGCTCTCGGTCTTCTTGACATCGAGATCGACTTTCTCGATAGCGAATTTGCCGCCAATTTCGTTGAGGACAATGTGGGGAGCAAGCGAGCAGGCGCCGGGTGCGTAATAAAGTTTCATGGGAGTCCCTCTTGGTTGACCAGTGCCATTTAATGCAGTTATGTAACATTACAAGTCACATTTTGTTGTGTACCCCACCGAACACTTCGCGGAAGGCGTTTTTCAGCGCCACGTCGGCATCGGCCATGGCCACTGGCAGGCCGAGATCGACAAGGCTGGTGACCCCATGGTCGCGCACTCCGCAGGGCACGATACCGTCGAAATGCGTAAGGTCCGGATCGACGTTCAGGCTGATGCCGTGGAACGTCACCCAGCGCCGGACGCGGATGCCGATGGCGGCGATCTTGTCCTCGCGTGGCCCGCGCCTGACCCAGACGCCGACCCGGTCCTCGCGGCGCTCGCCTTTCACGTT
>JBKJQD010000342.1:0-7464 GCA_046594125.1 Aestuariivirga sp. | reverse complement strand
GGTCGCCTGGTCGCCAATGCTCGATATGTGGGTGGCCATCGCGCTGGTCTCCAATGGCCGGGCGCGGCATGGCGAAGTCGTGCGTGTGTGGGATGGCTTGCGCGGCACCGAGACGCTGGGCGAAATCTGCGATCCGGTGCACTTCGACAAGGAGAACAAGAGACTCCATGCTTGACAGTTTTCAACGGATTTCGCCGCTGGCCGATATAGCCTTGCAAGGCCGCTTCGGCGCCGACAAGGGTGTGCCCGGCGTCGAATTCCGCGTGCGCCATCCGCTGAGCATCGTCACCGTCATCGCCCGCCACGGCAAGGGCAAGGCGGTGGCCGCCACGCTGAAATCTTATGCCGCGCAGTGGGCGGGGCCGGACCAATACTTTGTCACCGGCGAAGGGGCGCTTTATCACGAGGTCAGAGCGGCTCTCCACGGAATTGCTTCAGTCTCTGATCAGAGCCATGGCCGTATCATCATCCGGATTACCGGTCCAAAGGCGCGCGCCGTATTGGCCAAGGGCACGCCGGTTGATCTGTACCCAGATGAATTTCCGGTGGGCAAGAGTGCCATGACCCAAATGGCCCATGTCGGCGTGCATCTGACACGGGTGGGCGCGAATGCTTACGACCTCTCGGTGTTCCGGGGCTTCTCGGAAAGCTTCTGGGAATGGCTCACCGAACAGGCGGAAGAGTTTGGCTATCAGGTGATTTGACTTACCCCTCTCCCGCGCCTCGCCGGAGAGGGTGGTCATGTCAGCAGCGGAAATTCTGGTGCATCCATCTCGGCTCCGTGGGGCAGGGTCACGCTCCGGAAGGGTGGCGAGGTGTTGATGCCTTCGCGTCTGGCGAAGCGCACGTCGTCGCCGATGAGGCGGAGCGAGAAGGCGCGGCGCTGATCGACCTTGGAGGTGTTGGCGGGAGCGCCATGCAGGGTTTTGTAGCTGAAGGCCGCCGCGTCGCCGGGCTCCAGTGCCCAGCCGAGGATATTATATTTGTCGCGGTTGCCGTTGATGTCGGGCACGGGTTCCAACCCGTCATTGTCGTTCAGCGCCGTCTTGTTGAAACGCTCGGGGCGGAAATATTTTCCCCAGCTGTGCGAGCCGCCGACAAATTCCAGGGTGCGCTCACGCGGCACCACGTCGAGAGGAATCCATAGCGAGACCGTGTCGGCGCCATCGACGCAATAATAGGGCTGGTCCTGGTGCCACGGTGTGGCGACATCGGCACCGGCTTCCTTCACCAGCACATGCTCGTGGAACAGGCGCACGGTCTTCGAGCCCATGAGCTGGCAGCCGATGGCGGCGGCGTCCGAGTTGAAGATGAAATCGCGGTATTCGGGGATGCGGTCCCAGTTGCAATAGTCGCCGAAGAAACGGCCAGCGCCATTGGCACCCTGATAAATTTTCACATCCGCCGAAGGCTCGGCGAGATTGCGGGCGATGCCCTGGCGCAGCGGTTCCACCCAGTCGCGGAATACACCGCGCAGCACGCAGGCGCCATCACGGCGGAAAGCTTCAATGGTTTCGGCTGACAGGGGCATGGCAGGCCTCGTTTTCCCGAATGCAGATTGCCATGGCATGTTACCGATACCAAGATGGAATTTTGATCAGCCGGAAAAAACGTGCTTAAGTGATGCCACGCCCCGGCGGGGCGCTCAAAAAATGTCAGGGAGACAAACATGAAATTTAAAAAACTCTTCGGCGCGGCGTTGCTGGCTTCGACCATTCTGGCGGCCGGCGCCGCCAACGCCAAGTCGCTGGTCTATTGCGCGGAAGGCTCGCCGGAAAACTTCAGCCCCTCGATGAACACCACCGGCACCAGCCTCGATGCGGCACGGCCCGTCTACAACACGCTGGTGGCCTTCACCCCCGGCACCACCCAGGTCGAACCGGGCCTTGCCGAGAGCTATGAAGTCACTGACGGCGGCAAGACCATCACCTTCAAACTGCGCAAGGGCGTCAAGTTCCATTCCGGCGTCAACGGCTTCACGCCGAGCCGCGATTTCAACGCCGATGACGTGATCTGGTCGTTTGGCCGCCAGTGGAAGCCGGACCACCCTTACGCCAAGGTTTCCGGCGGTGCCTATGACTATTTCAACGACATGGGCATGCCCGATCTTCTCGCCTCGATCGACAAGGGTGCGGACGATCTCACCGTCGTCATGAAGCTGACCAAGCCGAATGCGCCGATCCTCGCCAATCTGGCCATGGATTTCGCCACCATCCAGTCAGCCGAATATGCCGATTTCCTGATGAAGAAGGGCACACCCGAGCAGTTCGACCAGATTCCAGTCGGCACCGGCCCCTTCATGTTCGTCGACTACCAGAAGGACGCTATCATCCGCTTCAAGGCCAACCCGGATTACTTTGGCGGCAAGCCGAAGATCGACGATCTGGTCTATGCCATCACGCCTGATGCTACGGCGCGCTATGCCAAGCTGCAGGCCAACGAGTGTCAGGTCATGGGTTATCCCAACCCGGCCGATCTCGAAGCCATGGGCAAGGATGCCAACGTCAATCTCCTGCAACAGGCCGGCCTCAACATCGGTTATCTGGCGTTGAACGTCCAGAAGCCGCCCTTCGACAAGGTGGAAGTGCGCCAGGCCATCGCCATGGCGATTGACCGCGACGCCATCCTGAAGGAAGTCTACCAAGGCGCTGGCCAAAAGGCCAAGAACCCGATCCCGCCGACCATGTGGTCCTATGACGACTCGACGGTCGACTATCCTTACGATCCGGCCAAGGCCGCCGAGATGCTGAAGGCGGCGGGCGTCACCTCGCTTGACACCGACCTGTGGTGGATGCCGGTGCAGCGCCCCTATAATCCCAATGCCAAGCGCATGGCGGAAATGATGCAGGCGGATCTCGCCAAGGTCGGCATCAATGCCAAGCTGGTGTCCTTCGAATGGGGCGAATACCGCAAGCGCCTGCAGGCGGGTGAGCACCAGATGGGTCTGCTCGGCTGGACCGGCGACAACGGTGATCCGGACAACTTCCTCGCCGTGCTTCTCGGCTGCGGCAAGGATGGCAAGCCCAACGCCCAGAACATCCCGAAGTGGTGCAATCCGCAATTCCAGGACGACATCACCAAGGCGGCGGAGAGTGCCGACATGGCCGAGCGCACCAAGCTCTACCAGGATGCTCAGAAGGTCGTCGCGGCCCAGGTGCCGTGGCTGAACGTCGCCCACTCCACGGTGTTCGAGCCGATCCGCAAGGAAGTCTCGGGCTACAAGGTGAGCCCGCTCGGCAAGCACGAGTTCCAGAACGTCGACGTGGCTGAGTAAGTTGGCACCTTCTCCCGCGCGCCGCGCGGGAGAAGGGTTTCTGGCAGGCAACCCATGCTCCGCTTTCTCCTCAAGCGCCTGGCGCTGACGCTCCCGACATTCTTCGCCCTGATGTTCGTGACCTTCATGCTCGTGCGGCTGGTGCCGGGCGACCCCATTGAGGTGCGGCGCGGCGAGCGTGGCATTTCGCCGGAGCGGCTTGCCGAATTGCGCCACGAGATGGGCCTCGACCAGCCGGTGTGGAAACAGTTCGCCGATTATGTCTGGGCGCTGCTGCACGGCGATTTCGGCACCTCGATCGTTTCCAAGACGCCCATCCTCCATGAATTCACGACGCTGTTTCCGGCGACGCTGGAACTCACCTTCTGCGCCATGATCTTCGCCATCGTGCTGGGCATTCCGGCGGGTGTCGTCGCCGCCTCGAAGCGCGGCAGCATCTTCGACCAGGGGCTGATGGGCTTGGCGCTCACCGGCTATTCCATGCCGATCTTCTGGTGGGGCCTCATTCTCATTCTCATCATGTCGAACACCCTGCACCTGACGCCGGTGTCGGGGCGTATCGATCTGGTCAAATATTATTTCCAGCCGGTCACCGGCTTTATGCTGATCGACTCGATCATCTCGGGTCAGAAGGGCGCGTTCGTCGACGCCGCGCGCCATCTGATTTTGCCCACCATCGTGCTTGGCACCGTGCCACTGGCGGTTATCGCGCGCATGACGCGCTCCTCGATGCTGGAAGTTCTCGAGGAAGATTATGTGCGGACGGCGCGGGCCAAGGGCCTGGCCATCAGCCGTGTCATCGGCGTCCATGCGCTGCGCAACGCGCTCATTCCAGTGGTGACGGTGATTGGTTTGCAGATCGGCGGCTTGCTGGCGGGCGCGGTTCTCACCGAAACCATCTTCTCATGGCCCGGAGTCGGCAAGTGGCTGGTCGAGTCGATCGGGCGACGCGACTATCCGGCCTTGCAGGGCGGCATCATGCTGATTTCAACTATGGTCATTCTGGTCAATCTGATCGTTGACATGCTTTACGGCCTCATCAATCCGAGAATCCGCCATGGTCATTGAAACACTTGCCGTTCAGGCGGCGCCACCGGGACCGCTCACCGCCTTCTGGCGGGCCTTCCGCGAAAATCGTGGTGCGGTCATTGGCCTTGGCGTGGTGAGCTTCATCGTCTTTCTGGCGGTCTTTGCCGGGCTGGTGGCGCCCCATGATCCGCTGGAGCAGTTCCGCGGCTTCACCAAACTGCCGCCATTCTGGAAGGACGGCAGCGATCCGCGCTTCCTGCTCGGCACTGACGCGGTGGGCCGCGACATGCTTTCGCGCCTGATGTTCGGGGCGCGGGTGTCGCTGTTCATCGGTGTTGCGGTGATGACCGTGTCGATGGTCTTCGGCATCGCCCTGGGGCTGGCCTCGGCATGGTTCGGCGGCATCGTCGATGTCGTCATCATCCGGGTCATGGACCTGATCATGGCCATCCCGTCGCTGGTGCTGGCCATCCTCATCATTGCGGTGATCGGCCCCAACCTGACCAATACCATCATCGCGGTGACCATCGTCGGCCTGCCGCGCTATGTGCGGCTGGTGCGCGCTTCGGCGCTGGCCGAACTGACGAAGGATTATGTTACGGCATCAAAGGTGGCGGGCGTCAGGCAGTTCCGGCTGATGACGGTGACGGTGCTGCCCAATTGCCTGGCGCCGCTCATCGTGCAGGCGGCACTCGGGCTTTCGGATGCCATTCTCGAAGCGGCGGGCCTCGGCTTTCTCGGGCTTGGCGCGCAGCCGCCGACGCCGGAATGGGGCTCGATGCTGGCCGATACGCGCGACCTGATGAGTTCGCACCCCTGGGTCATGGCCTTTCCCGGTATCGCCATCCTGATCACCGTCCTGTCAATCAACCTGATGGGCGACGGCCTGCGCGACGCCCTCGACCCACGGCTGCGGCGGAGCTGACAATGCAGGACGCCTGGATCGGTGCCTTTGGAACCGTAGTGGCGGCCTTCGTCGGCGTCGCCACCTGGTTTCTTGCGTCCCGCTCCGACCGCCGCCGTGAAGCCGACGAGCGCAAGGCGCAACGGCAGGTGGAGGAATTGCAGCGCAACCAGCGGGTGCTCGATCTCGTGGTGGCGCTGCATTCCGAGATTCTCGCGGGCATCGTCGCCAACCGGCGCCAGCTTTCGGCGGAGGACGTGAATTACGCGCTCCGTCAAACCCAGCCCTTCACCACGGCGGACGAGACCGACTTTGTTTTCGATTCGCTAAAAGGCGACATCTCGATCCTGCCCGCCGAAGTCATCCATTCGGTGGTGCAATATTACCGCGTGGCCATGCAATCCAATCTGGTGACCAAGGACCTGCGCGATCCCTATTTCCTGAAACAGCCCGTCGATGAGCGCCGCCGGATCATCTCGTTCCTGCTACAACTGGTGGAATTGCAGAAGATACTGGGAGAAGCCGCTATCGCCGATCTGGCGAAATTCGCGTCGGGATCGGGGATCGACCTCAATGCCAACGAAACGCGCGCCACCGCCCTGTTCGAGCGCGCCAGCACCGAGATCGGCGCCGTCTTCACGAAATTGGATAGATCGGACCAGAAGCCATTGCTTGCTCACGTTGCCAGGAAAACGCCAACCAATATAAGCCAGAAGCGCCCAAGAGTGAAGTAGCGATCATGCCCCTTCTCGAAATTGAAAATCTCACCGTTGAATTCAAGACCGGGTCCGGCTGGTTCCGGGCGGTTGATGGCGTCTCGCTGGCCGTCGACAAGGGCGAGGTGCTGGCCGTTGTTGGTGAATCGGGGTCGGGCAAGTCGGTGTCGATGCTGGCCGTCATGGGCCTTCTGCCATGGACGGCGAAAGTGACGGCGGACCGCATGAGCTTCGAGGGCAAGGATCTGCTCGACATGGCGGCCGCGGCCAAGCGCAAGATCATCGGCAAGGACATCGCCATGATCTTCCAGGAGCCGTCGACCAGCCTCAATCCATGCTTCACCGTCGGCTTCCAATTGACCGAGGCATTGAAAACCCATCTTGATCTCGACAAGCAGGCGCGGCGCAAGCGGGCGGTGGAGCTTCTGGCGCTGGTCGGCATTCCCTCGCCCGAACAGCGCCTCACGTCGTATCCGCATCAGCTTTCGGGCGGTATGAACCAGCGGGTGATGATCGCCATGGCCATTGCCTGCAATCCCAAATTACTCATCGCCGATGAGCCGACGACGGCGCTCGATGTCACCATCCAGGCGCAGATTCTCGAACTGCTGGTCAGGTTGCAGAAGGAAACCGGCATGGGCCTGGTGCTCATCACCCATTCGATGGGTGTGGTGGCAGAGACCGCGGAACGCGTCAGCGTGCAATATGCCGGGCAGAAGGTCGAGGAACGCCCGGTTGCCGAACTCTTCACCGATCCGCATCATCCCTATACGGCAGCGCTTCTTTCCGCACTTCCGGAGCGCGCCACCGGGCGGCGGCTGCCGTCCATTCCAGGCGTCGTGCCCGGCCAGTTCGACCGGCCGCGGGGCTGTCTCTTTGCGCCGCGTTGCGAATTCGCGACCAAGCTCTGCCAAAACTCAGTGCCGATGCGCGTGAAGGGAACACTTTGTCATTACCCGCTGAAGCATGGCGTTCCCGACAGTCATCCGGGCACGGAGCAGGCGGCATGAGCATAGTCCTCACGGCGCGCAACCTCGCCCGTTACTATGCCGTGTCGCGCGGGGTTTTCGCGGAGGCGGCAACGCTGAAGGCGCTGGACGGCGCCAGTTTCACGCTGGAACGCGGCAAGACGCTGGCCGTCGTTGGCGAATCGGGCTGCGGAAAATCGACACTGGCCCGCCTCGTCACCATGATCGAGCTGCCGACAGCGGGTTCCCTCAATATTGCCGGCGATGAAATCGTCGGCGCCTCGCGCCAGACATTGCGGGCGCTCCGCCCCAAGGTGCAGATCGTCTTCCAGAATCCCTATGGTTCGCTCAACCCACGCCAGAAAATCGGCCACGCGCTGGAAGAGCCGCTGCTGGTCAACACCAGCATGGGAGGGCCCGAGCGCTGCGAAAAGGCCCGCGCCATGATGGCGAGCGTCGGCCTGCGTCCTGAACACTACGACCGCTATCCGCACATGTTCTCAGGGGGCCAGCGCCAGCGCATCGCCATTGATCGAGCATCAGGGCGCGAGCAATGGCGATGCGCTGGCGCTG
>JBKJQD010000453.1:0-2601 GCA_046594125.1 Aestuariivirga sp. | reverse complement strand
ACCTCGGGGCGGGTCAGGATCGGCGGCCGGGTGGTGAACGATCTGGCACCCAAGGACCGCGACATTGCCATGGTATTCCAGAACTACGCGCTTTATCCGCACAAGACGGTGGCCGAGAACATGGGTTTTGCCTTGAAGCTCCGCCGTACCCCCAAAAGTGAAATCGAATCCCGGGTGCGGCGCGCCGCCGAGATCCTCGATCTCATGCCCTATCTGGCGCGTTATCCGCGGCAGCTCTCCGGCGGCCAGCGCCAGCGCGTCGCCATGGGCCGCGCCATCGTGCGCGATCCGGCGGTGTTTCTCTTCGACGAGCCGCTATCCAATCTCGATGCCAAGCTGCGCGTGCAAATGCGCGCCGAGATCAAGGAACTGCACCAGCGCCTCAAGACCACGATCATCTACGTGACACACGACCAGGTGGAAGCCATGACCATGGCCGACCGCATCGTTGTCATGCACGACGGTATCGTCGAGCAGGTAGGCACACCGCTTGAACTTTATGACCGGCCAGCCAACATGTTCGTCGCGGGCTTCATCGGTTCGCCGTCCATGAACCTGATCGCCGGCACCATCAAATCCGGCGCCACGCCTTCCTTCCTGACTGAAACCGGGATCAGCCTGCCGCTTGCCAAGGCGCCGCCCGACAGTGATGGCCAAGCCGCCGTATATGGCATCAGGCCCGAACATTTTTCACTGAACGGCAAAGGCGTTGTGACGCAAGTCGCGGTGATCGAACCGATGGGTTCCGAAACGCAAGTGATCACCAAACTTGGCGGCCAAAAACTGGTGGGCGTGTTCCGCGAGCGGGTTTCGGTGAAACCCGGCGACGCCCTGCTGCTGGCGCCCGATCCGGCGGCGGTTCACCTCTTCGATCAGGTCAGCGGCCAGAGATTGAACTGACCTCCGGCGGGATGGCAACGGCCAGACGCAAATGATCGAACTCAATCCGCGGGCAGCACCGATTTGTCATTTTATCAGCCCCCTGACTGCTGTCCGGTTTACTTGGCGGTTGACAGGATTAGCCCGTTGTTCCGCATTGGATTTCGACTGAAGAATGGTGGTGTCGATTTAGACGATCAGGCGCACCTTCCCGAACCGTTTCGGGGTGATGCGGATGAACACCGGCAAGACTTTGTTCGCCCAGCTGATGGATTTTGTGCCGTGGAGCTCGTTCACCCGGCTGGTTGCTCGCTACGATGGCGACCGCCGGGTGCGAGCGCTGAGCTGCGCCGAGCAGTATCGGGCCATGGCGTTCGCCCAATTGACCTGCCGGGAGAGCCTGCGCGGCAATATTCCGCGCTTCATCTACATCTCGGACGGCAAGCTGCACGACGTCAACGCACTCTATCTGCTGCTGCCCGAGCCCGGCGCAATCTACGTCATGGATCGCGGTTCTGACCGGAATACTGGAAGCGGAAGTCAAACTCCCCCGGCGCGAACGCCGCTCGACCCAGCGGTTGTTCGAAGAACTGCGCGGTCAGGGATACGATGGCGCCCACGACAGCGTGCATCGCTTTGTGAAGGCGTAGCGGGGTGAACAGGCCCGGGTTCCGGTGCAGGCCTTCGTGCCGATGATCTTTGCACCTGGCGAGGCTTGCCAGTTCGACTGGAGCCATGAGACGATCACCCTGCGGGGCCTGCCGGTCATGATCAAGGCGGCCCACATGAAGTTGTCGCACAGCCGGATGCCGTTTGTGCGTGTCTACTTTCGCGAGACCCAGGAACTGGTCTTTGATGCCCACGGCAAGGCGTTCTTGTTTTACGGCGGGGTTTGCCGGCGTGGCATCTACGGCAGTGAGGACGGAAAGCAATCGATCCAGAGAATCGATTGCCGTCCGCACGAAGACGGCGGTGGAGGCGATCTTCGCCGGCAAGGCCCGCCAGTATAACCGCCGCTTTCCGCAGATGTGCTCGCACCATTTGATCGAGCCGGTGGCTTGCACGCCCGCAGCAGGTTGGGAGAAAGGTCAGGCCGAGAACCAGGCCGGCAATCCGCGCGACCAGCTGTTCCGGCCCAAGCCGCGGGTGAAGAGTCTGGCCGAGCTCAACTGCTACAGCGTCGATGCCCGGGCAGCGGGCCGCATGGTTCTGGTGCGCTCCCATGCCGAACGCATCGCCGTGCTCTACAACGGCGCGATTGTCGCCGATCATCCGCGCCACTTCCGGCGTGACCAGACCATTTATGACCCGTGGCATTATCTGCCGGTTCTGCTGAAGAAGCCCGGGGCTTTGCGCAATGGTGCGCCGTTCAAGAACCGGGACTTGCCACCCAGCCTGGCTCAGGTCCGTGGCCTGCTCGCCCAGCATGCCGATGGCGATCGCCAGTTCGTCAAGGTGCTAGGGGCCGTGCTCGATCATGGGCTGGCCGCCGTCGAGGCCGCCTGTGCCGAGGCTCTGGAGGCAAGTCTCGCCGCCGCCGATGTCATCCTGACCATCCTGGCAAGACAGCGCCAGCCGGTCTCACCACCCAGCATCACCACGCCCGACGCATTGCGCCTGAACATCGAACCGGTGGCCGATTGTGGCCGTTACGATAGCATAAGGAGGGTCGCCTGATGGAACGCCATGACATTCTCGAAGCCATGACCGAGCTCAAACTCT
>JBKJQD010000213.1:0-7145 GCA_046594125.1 Aestuariivirga sp. | reverse complement strand
GTCTCTTGCCCACGAAGGGGCGGTTGGCGAGCCGTCGTTGACTGGGCAGGGGATGCGGGGCCTGAAAATGGCGGCGTCGGGCGCTGCCATAACCAGGGACCCGCCCACACTCCCGCTCAGCCCGCCGGGCTAGGACTCGTTTGCTGGATATGGCGATCAGATGCGGAATGCGGACGATCTTCAGAAGCCGAGAGTGGGCAATGGGTCGAAATCCGCGGCGCGGGTGGCGTGAAGGACCGCCTTCCTGCATTGTCTATCTGCGGTGAAGCGCTGCCTGCGCCTCCCCTTCCACCTTCGGTCCGGGGCTGTGCCCGGGCCACAGGGCGGAGCCGTGCGCGCCACGAAATTCCGCTCCTGACGGATGCCGCGGGACTGGCTATGCTGGCGCCACATCAGGAGCATGAACCATGACCAAAATGCCCACCCATTTCATCTCGCACGGTGGCGGCCCATGGCCGTGGCTGCCGGACATGCGCAAGATGCTGATCCGGCCCAGCGCGTGGCACTGCTGAAAGAGTGGGACAAGCGCCCTCGGCGCGCATCTGCCACGAGAGCAATGTCTAGGGCGGCATCATGCTTCCAGCTATCGTTTCGGATGAACAGGAGACGGAAATGACCACGCAACCGGAGATTCGTTTTAATAACGGCGCCACCTACGAGACCTTCATGGGCGTGTGGAGCCGCAGTGCGGGCGAGGCATTCCTCGACTGGCTGGCGCCGGCACGGGGGCTGGCCTGGGCCGATGTCGGCTGCGGTAACGGCGCCTTCACCGAGTTGCTGGTGGAACGCACCGCACCCGCCAAGGTGCTCGGCGTTGATCCCTCACCCGCCCAGATCGACTATGCCCGCCAGCGCCACAGCGCCGGGGTGGCCGAATTCCGGCAGGGCGATGCCATGGCCTTGCCCGCAGCGGACCACAGCTTTGATGCTGCGGTGATGGCGCTGGCCATCTTCTTCGTGCCGGAGCCGCCGAGGGGCGTTGCTGAAATGCTCAGGGTGACGAAGCCTGGCGGGCTGATCTCGTCTTATGCCTGGGACATGATGGGTGGCGGCTTTCCGCTCGAGCTAATCTATGACGAATTGAAGGCGCTCGGCGTGACCGCGCCGCAGCCGCCCAGTGCCGAAGTCTCGCGGATGGATGCTTTGGCCGCACTCTGGCATGACGCCGGAGTAGCCGATACCGAAACCAGGGTCATCACCGTGGAGCGCACCTTCGCGGATTTCGAGACGCTGTGGGCCATCAACCTGACGGGGCAGCGTCTGTCTGGTCCCGCCGCCACCATGGCGCCGGACATGCTCGCCAGCCTCAAGGCCCAAGTGAAGGCCCGGCTCACGCCCGATGCCTTGGGACGCATCACCGCCAGCGCCCGGGCCCATGCGGTCAAGGGCCGGGCGCCGTGCTGACGTGTCAGGTGGCCGCGACATAACGATAGGCGCCATCCTTCGCTTCGGCCATGCCGATGCCGGGATAGGGCCAGTGATAGCCGAGGAGCTTCTTCTTGGCCGAGGAGGCCATGTCCAGCAGCTTCTTGCGGTTGGCGATGGCCATGGCGTGGTCGGCGTCGAAGGCAAATTTCCAGTCCGGGTGCGGGAAGAACACCAGCGGATTTGTGATGGCGTCGCCGGTGATGATGAGGCCATCGCCGCCGGCCATCTCAAAGGAAACGTGCCCCGGCGTATGGCCCCCCGTATCGAGGACGTTTATACCGGGCAGAATCTCGGCACCGGTCTTGAACATCATGATCTTGTCCTTGATACCGCCGAGCTGGCTCTGGGTGTTCTTGACCATGCCTTCCATTTCCTTGGGCATCTTGCTGGCCAGGTCCGGAGTCATCCAGAAATTCCATTCGGCTTCGGCCATGTGGAAGGAGGCGTTGATGAAGACCGGTTTGCCATCCGCGGCAATGGTTCCCCAGCAGTGGTCGGGATGGCCATGGGTGAAGATGACCTTGGTGATGGCGGCGGGATCGGTCCCAGCAGCTTTGAGGCTTTCGGCGATCTTGCCCGAGGTCGGCTGGAAATTGGCGCCGGAACCCGTATCGAGAAGGACTACTTCGTTTCCCGACTTCAACAGGAGCGGGCTGGCTTCGAACTGGGCCTTGTCACCCTTCATCATGGGGCCGAGGAGAGTCTTCAATTCATCGGGGTTGGCATCCGGGAACAGGGAGAGATCGAGGATCAGGGTGCCATCGCTGACCACGGTGACATCATAGGCACCCTGCTTGAAAGCATAGGGACCGGCGAGCGCCAAGGCATTCCTGGGCAGGACACCGGCGGCGATGAGGCCCGCGGCAGCGGCCAGGAACTTGCGGCGGTCCAGTGTGATGATGTTGCGGGATACATTCATGATCGGCACTCCATTGCGGGTTGGGCAACTGTAACTTGCCCTGTTGCACAGAAAGATGCGAGGCTTCGCCAATCAACAACTCATCAATAAAACGTGAGCTTGCGCGGTAGGCGGCGAGGCGCTACGCCGGAATCGGGCAACCCATCCTTCGGAGACAGTCATGTCATTTCTCAAAAAACTGTTCGGCGGCGGCGATGCACCGGCAGGCGTGGCAAAGCCCAAAAAGTCGGTCGAATACAAAGGCTACACCATCAAGGCCACGCCCTATCAGGAGTCTGGACAGTATCAGACTTGCGGCGTCATCAGCAAAGAGGCCGAGGGCGAAATGAAGGAACACCGCTTCATCCGGGCCGACCGTTTCGCCGACGAGGAGTCGGCTGCCGACCATGCCATCCTCAAGGGCCAGCAGATGGTCGACCAGATGGGCGAGGCGATCTTCAGGTAAGGCCTTGCTCTCAGCCCAGGCAGTAGTTGAAGCTGACGCTGATG
Organism: Aestuariivirga sp.; assembly: GCA_046594125.1. Classification (GTDB taxonomy): domain Bacteria; phylum Pseudomonadota; class Alphaproteobacteria; order Rhizobiales; family Aestuariivirgaceae; genus Aestuariivirga. Next base: position 4,309 of record JBKJQD010000213.1, on the reverse strand, counting down.
CGGTTGCCCTCGGCGCGGTTCAGCGGCACCTCATGGCGCAGCCAGCTTTCCCATAGCAGCAGCGTACCGGGCTTCGGTGTCTCGCTCACATGGGTCTGGAATTCGCGCGGTGCCGATGCCAGGCGCGGCGGCGCGGCCATCATCATGGCATGCCTGGGGTCCTCGTAGACGATGGGGCCAGCGCCATCGGGTACCGCCACATAATAGGTTCCGCTGATCACTGCATTGGTGTGGAGATGGGAGGTATGCGAGCCGCCCTCCGGCATGACATTCACCCACAGCGAATCGCAGACCGGCCTGGTGCCGCGCAAATCCCAGTGCAGTTGCCTGGCAAAAGCCAGCGCGTGCCGGTCGATCATCTTCACCAGCCGGGCGAAAACCGGCATCTGCCCGGGCGGTCCGTTCAGCGATGCATAGGACGTATAGCCGGGATAGCCGTGCTTCTCGCTCCAGCGCTGGCCTGCCCGGTCAGTTTTGCTCAGCGACAAGGCAGCGGTTTCAAGATCGTAGTTCAGCTTGGCGTTACCCGCATCGTCTTCACGATAGATGCGGGTAACAAACAGATCCTGTATCCTGGCCATGGCGCCGCATAGCCGAGGGTTCAGCCCTCTTCAAGGGCCTTGACGACATGTTTGGCAATGTCGGCGCTGGCATGTTTTGTGAGGTCCTTGTCGAGTTCGAACAGCGTCGCCTTGGCCACCGCCGGGCTCACCGCCTTGCGGTATTCGCCCAGGGCAATGGGCGGGGCCACGACGATCAGAGTCTTGTAATCGCCAGCCTTGAGGTCGTGGTCCATGGCCGCGGCGATGCCGCTCACGAATTTGTCCTCGGCAATCCGGTGCCAATCTTTATCCTCTATCGCCGAACGATGCCCCTGGCTGTCGTTGGTGCGGAAGGGCTTATGGCTGCCAATCTCGTGGCTTGGCAAGTTCTCCTGGGCATAGGCGCGCACGGTCTTGAGATCGGGATGGGCGGCGTCACCTTCGTTGCGCAGGACGATGGCGCGGGCGCCGTCGGTGACAAGGACACGGGTATGGCGGGCAAGTTTCTTCATGGTTGACTCCTGATTGCGATTTTCCGCATACACGTCCACGGGGGATTACGCCTTGAGCAGGATCAAGGCATGATCAGAAGTGGAGATAAAACCACGCCAGGTTCATGGAGCGATGGATGAAACAGTTGTTTCGTTATGAAAAGCGCAGCGAACCCGTGGCCAGCGGGCAGCAATTTTCCTCGCGGCTGTTGATCAATGGCATTTGGGCACTGGGCGTCGTGGTGGCGGCTCTGGCCGCCGGCATGGCCGGTTATATCGGTTTTGAGTCAATGAGCGTTGTCGATGCCTTCGTCAATGCGGCGATGATCCTGTCGGGCATGGGGCCGATGACGCAACTGGTCACCGATGCCGGAAAGATTTTCGCCGGCCTCTATGCCATTGTGTGCGGACTGCTGATTTTCGCCGTTGCCGGGCTGATTCTGGCTCCAGTGTTTCACCGCATTTTGCACAGGTTTCACGTCAGGGATGATATCCCGGAGGACCCGAAGACCCAATGAGCCTGACACTACTTGTCCCTTCTCCCATCGGGAGAGGAGAGTCGAGGAAATTTATGGCTCAACGGTCTCTGGTCTCAGTCTTGATGCCGGACCAAGTCTGGCGGAAAGGCCGAAGCCAGTTCGCGCCTGGCGGCAAGCCCCGCCTTGAGATCGGTGCAGTTGATGATTCCCAGGCGGAAACCGCCGGGTGGCATGGCGTGATCGGCCGGGTCTTTGGCTTCGTGAAAGGTGATCTGCAGGCTGGTCACATGGGGCAGGGCGCGGATGTGCCGCTGCAAGGCAAGGGGTGGATGACGGAATATGCTGCCATGGCTGGCGAACAGTGGCACGGAGTAACCCTCGCGCCGGGCGTTGTCCGGGAAGTCCCAGCGCCCCTTCGCGTAAAGACCGATCAGCGCCTCGATCCAGCCCTCGCCATAGAGATCGCACCACTGGTCGGCAAAGCGCAGATGCGTCTCGATGATGCGCCCGCCGATGGTTTCGAAATTCATCATGCCGGTGTAACCCGCCATGTGGCGGGCTACCCAATCTGACAGGTATCGTTCCAGGGCCGGCCGTGCCGCGGCTTCAATCGTCCAATACTTGAATGTGCCAGCGGTCCACGGCACGCCGTTCGCGTGCCTGAGCCAACGCACGGTCCCGTCCGCGACGGCGCAGTCGGTGGAGACATGATCGCCCGCGAGCAGTTCCATCCACATGTGGCCCGGTGCATAGCCATGGTCGAACTCTTCAGCCGAGCCGATCACCCGGCTGCCGATGCCCATGCCCTTGAGATTGGTCATCGGCTTGGAAAACACCGGAAAATGGTCCGGCATCACGCCATGGGGGCCGCAGACCAGGCCCTGACTCTCCGCCACCTTCAGCTTGTCATAGATCCAGCGGTGGGCTGGATACCAGGCCCAGCTATCGGGATCGTCCGTGGGGATGAGTACATCATCCGGACAGGGAGCGTTCTCGAAGTACTGCAGGCGCCAGGGGTCTCGTTCGAGGATGGGCATGATGCAAGGCTATCACGCTCCTGCTGACAGGCAATGGCAGGAGATTCACTTCTATTTGATGACCCAGACGATGTTGACATCAATACCGAGCGCTTGCTCGCCTCCGGCAATGGGTGGCGCGCTGCTGGTGCCGTCAGCGCTCATGGCCTTGGCGCGCAGCATGGGAACCGGCGGCTCGAAACCGCCGCCTTCGGAGATCGAGGCGATATCGCCCAGCGCCACATTGCCAGCCTTGGCATAGATCATTGCCTTGCGGTGGGCATCTTCAACGGCGAGTTTGCGGGCCTCGTCCTCTGCCGTTTCGGGTTTCGACACCTGGAACTGGATGCCGTTGATCTGGTTCGACCCCGCTGAAACGGCCTTGTCGAGGACATTGCCCAGGCTGTCAAGCTTGCGCACCGTCACAGTCACGGTGTTGGATACGTCGTAGCCATCAAGCAGCGGCGGTTTGCCATCGTTGTTGTACTGGTAGCGCGGCTGCACTGTAAAATTTGAGGTCTGAATATCCTTGGCGGCGATCCCTGCTGTCTTCAGGGCGTCAAAGATCGTCTGCATCGCCGTGGAGTTGGCGGCTAGCGCTTGCGCGGCGGTTGCCGACTGGCTGAGAACGCCGATGCTCACGATGGCGAGATCGGGAACCACTCGCGCTTCGCCATGGCCGGAAACGGTAATGGTGCGCTCCACCTTGCTGTCCGCGGCGAAAGCGGGGGCATGGCAAGCCACGGCAAGGGTCAGGGCAGCGCTGGCAAACAATGTGCGAAGCATGGACGGACACTCCTTTTCATGGTTCGCCGTCCAGATGACCAGAAATTGCGGCGGGGCTATGGCCCGGAAGCGGGGGCCAGGTCAACTGCCGACCCGTTGACCTTTTCGACCATCGCCAGAACGACACGGGGATCGGCCGGTTTCAGGAGGTAGCCACAAACAAGGGGATGGGAAATTCGCGGGTAATCGCCGTCATGCCCCGTAACCACCAGCGTCGGAATATTGATGCCGTCCCCCTGCAATTTCCAGAAGACTTCGGGCCCCGAGAGGTTTGGCAACTTTAGATCAAGGATCATTGCGCCGTAGGCTTTGCTGGAAACCATTTTCAGCGCGGTTTCGCCATCGGCGGCAAAATCGCATTTCCAGCCGGCCTTCCTGAGCATGGCGCAAAAACTCTCGCTCACGTGCTGATCGTCGTCGACGACGAGCACGGCGTCCCGGGCAGAGTGTTCGAGCCGGGCCAGTATATCTTCGGGCATCACTGGCTTTCGCAACACATCGCTGGCGCCATTTTGCAAACAGAGGGCGGCAATGTGATCGGTGGAAAAACCGGTCATCATGAACACGGTGGCAGCGGGACAGAATTTCTTGAATTTGGAAAGACACTCGGCGCCATTCATGCCGGGCAGCAGGATATCGATGAAAGCAACGTCGAAGTTGCGCCTGGATGCCAGCGTCACAGCCCACTCGCCATCGTAGGCGACCTGAATATCATGGCCGCGTTGCTTGACAATATAGGCCAGGGTATCGGCGACTTCGTGATCGTCATCGACGATCAGTATGCTTGGCTTTTCCTTCATGCTGCAGCCATGCTGTTCTCAATATTTTCAATTAAGGGCAATGAAATCAAAAAAGTCGTTCCACGTTGCGCCTGGCGGCCCAGTTCGATGGTGCCGCCGTGCATGCTTAGGTCCCGTGAGGAAATAGCTGAATCGGTCTTGATTGAAAAGCCGGGTGTAGGATTCCCAATTCCCGATTGCGGTGTGGTGTCGTAG
>JBKJQD010000448.1:0-2914 GCA_046594125.1 Aestuariivirga sp. | reverse complement strand
GGTCCGCCATTCTGCTTCCAAGCTTGACGCCATCGCCCTCGCGATTGCTGAACCAGGAGGCATCCCCATGAGCAAATCGGGATTCATCTAGGATTTCGACTTCCCATTCAGACGTTTCGCCGGTCTCGTGGAACGTAGCCGTGCCCGATTGCGCACCCTACCAGGCATTCGACCGATCCCAGGGAGTCGATCCTTGCCAAACATAAGTCGGCCAACCATACTGAATCTGCCCCTTCTCTGCATTAGACCGATCCCTAAAGCTGCAGCCGTCTCGACAACGAATTCCTACAGAAAATCAATACATTAAGCTACATTCGCCCGCCTAAAATCACGCTGCTGATGAATAATTCGGGCTAGCTGCTTGATGACATGACGCAGGCGGTGAAAATGCATTGGGCGGGCGATATGAAGGGGAGGTCTAATTTTCGACATTCCCTAGCGGAAAGCCTTGGCGGGCCAAATTAATGAAAAGTTAATGCATCTTATTGACTCAACGTTGACGATAGTATTAATTGGTTTTTGGGGCTTTGGAACTACTCGGCACAACACCAGATGGCGGCATCGTCTGGGTTGATATCGGAAACCGTAGATATTGGCTCTTTAAAGCCAGGGAGCGTCAACATGAATTACAAGTCTGCGATATTGGCAGTGGCGATCGGGACGTTGTCGCTTGCTATGGCGCCGGTGGCAGAGGCCACAATTCTGTCATTGGACTTTGGCACTCTCGCCAACAATGGATCCGTTGCTCTGGGAGACGTGAACCTTAGTCTTTATGAGGAGATCCAGATTGAGGGCAAGGTCGTCGGGTCGGGTTCATTCACGATCAACCCGTATGTCGATCTCGTCCCCACAAATGGTCTTGAAGCATCCAATATTCTTGTCGGCGCACCAGGCGGAGCGACTTCGGTAACGGGATCTTGGGGGGCAGTGATCCTCAATTTCATTTTTGCCAACGGCAGTTGGGCTGCTGATGGCTCCGTACTTTTTTCGCAGGCGGGATTGCTAGGTGCGCAACTGCTCACGGTAAATTGGGTCGGTGCAACGACAGATCAGTTTTCGACCAGTATCGCCCCATCGCCAGTTCCGTTGCCAGGTGCCGCTCTGTTGTTGCTCACGGCTTTAGGTGGCATTGGAGCGCTGGGCGCATCGAAGAGACGGAAAGCGGCGAAGGCAGTATAGCTGATAGCCACCGCTACACGACAAATCAGGGATGCCGTTGAGCATCCCTTTTTCGTTAACTGGGTATCCCCTTGACGCCCGCTTGGTTGCAGACCGCTGCGTTTGTCCGCCTTTGATTGCCTTGTAGGGGGGCGGGCTCGATGGCGAGCGCCTGCTGGACCAGCCGATGGAACAGCAGCCCTATTGCCTGGGATTTCCGCCGATTGAAGCGGAAAGTGAATTCGTCGAGGTAGTAGTCGAGCTGCTGCGGCTGGATGCCGCCCTGATGCGTGCCGTTCAGCCATCGCTTGAGCCGCGAGGCGGCGAGGTGGACGCGTGGCATGACTTCGTGAGCGGGCTCGGCGCCACCGGTGATCGGGGTGACCTTGTGTCGATAGCCAAGTGCCGCGAGACCAGATTAGCCGCGCCATCCGTCCGTATGGATCATCGCCCCCGGCTCGGCGGAGCCCTGGACAAACGCCACCAAACTTTCCCCCGAAACGTCCGTGAGGCGCCGCCGGCGGATGCGGCCGATGCCGCGCCCGCTTTTCTCGGCCGCCACCGCGACAATGACCTTCTTTCCGGCTCCCCGGCCGCGGTTGCCTGCGTCGCGCCCGCCAACGTAGGCTTCATCGATCTCAATCTCGCCACCAAGATGATCGCGACCGGGTCGAACCATCGCGCGGCGCAACTTGTGCAGCCAGGTCCAGGCCGTCTCGTAGCTGCCCAAACCCAGCTCCCGTTGCAGGCCCAAGGCGCTCACCCCGTTCTTCTGGCTGGTGACAAACCACATCGCCAGAAACCACGCCCGCAACGGTTTTCGGGTGTCTTGGAAAATCGTGCCCGCCGTCAAAGACATCTCCCACCCGCAGGCCCGGCACCGGAGACGTCCTCGCGACATCATCCATGGATCGTCGGCCACGCCGCATTTTGCGCAAGTGAACCCATCTGGCCAACGCACGCCTTGCATATATTCGCGGCACGCGGCGGCGTCGCGGAACCGCCGGTCCATCTCGTCGAAGGTGCGGCGGTAGTCCGTTCCCGGCTTGGGCCGGCTCACATTGTTCACCCCCAGATTGTATCAGACGGGCTACGGGCGTGAAGGGGATACCCAGTTTCCGCAATTCTCAATAGTGCACCGGACTATTCCGATGTCCGAAATCCTGAACCAATAGTCGTTCATCGGGCTTGATCGCAAATTGGGCGTTCCATATCCTAAGTTCGGAAATGACTTGTTCTTTCGGACCGAAAGGATATGATTCTGCGCTCTGGGCGCCGCTGGTGGCACAACTTTTGCTCGTCATGCTAGATCAAAAAAGGAGGAGTGGATTTGTCCAAAGTTAACGTCGCTCCGACAATGGCGATTCAAACGAGGGCGGAGTGTGCTCTTCCGCGGCCTATGAGTGTAACGCACAGGCACCTCCTGTCTTGCGTCAATACGGCACTTCGGGACACCAGCTGTCCGCCGAAGGTTACAAGAATTCTCGATGTGGGTTGCGGAGATGGTTTACTCATCAAATACCTCGTCGAGTCGCTCGCGTTGGCGCATCCCGGCCGTGAGATCGAAGTTCATGGTATGGACGTGCATGACCATGGTGTTCAGGCGCCTGGGTATTGGGCGAATACGCGCGGCATGTTGTCCGGCGTTTTTCCGAAAGTTGACTGGCGTCAGCGCCTTCAGCTCATATCGATAGCCGACGCTTGGCCATTTCCAGGCGCGTTCTTCGATGTCGTAATCTCCAATCAGGTTCTCGAG